>JAUVGT010000079.1 GCA_030593645.1 Deltaproteobacteria bacterium | reverse complement strand
CGAGATTTAATCCCCGGGTCAACGGCCTTCGTCCCGCGGCTACAAGGAGCCTGTCAAAAAATTGGGGCTGCGCGTTTCCATCTTTTTCAAGCACCGCTTCAATTCCTTTATCATTCACATCCGCTTTTGTAACACGAGTATTCAGTAAAAATTCAAACCCCTGATTCTTTAACAACCGCTGCAGGGTCCTTCTCACCTGCCCATCCAAACCCCCGGCTATTTTTGGAAGCATTTCAATCACCGTTACCCTGGACCCCAGCCGAAGCCATACGGATCCCAATTCAAGACCGATATATCCGCCACCGACGATTCCCAGGTGATCCGGTATCTCGCTGAAACAGAGGGCTTCTGTTGATGTAACAATCCTGGTGCCGTCAAATTCGAGTCCCGGCACCTGTATTGGTGAGCTTCCCGTGGCAAGGAGAATGTTTGTCCCGGTAATCGTCCGGACGGCTTTATCCTCACCTGTAATTTCAATACCATTTGAACCTGTAAGCCGGGCGGTTCCCCTGATAATATCAATATTGTTGCCTTTAAGCAGCTTCCTGACATTTTCCGTAAGCTCTTCTACAACACTCTCTTTTCTTTTCATCATGACCGGCAGATCAATTTCGGGTTTTCCCGTAATAATACCATGCTCCTTAAAATGCTCCGATACCAGGTGGAAGTATTCGCTTGAATCGAGCAACGCCTTACTCGGAATGCAGCCCTCATTCAGGCACACCCCCCCCAGGCGGTGTTTTCTTTCAACACAAGCTGTTCTTAGCCCAAGCTGGGCAGCACGAACCGCGGCGACATATCCGCCGGGACCTGCGCCGATGATAATCAGATCATATCGATTTTTCTCAGTCATATTAAACCTCCAGGACCATACGTTCAGGATCTTCAATAAATTCTTTGATGCGTCTTAAAAAAGTGACCGCCCCTTTCCCGTCCACAATACGGTGATCATAACTCACTGCAACATACATCATCGGCCTGATAACAATTTGATCGTCGATAACGACCGGACGTTTTTCGATTTTATGCATACCCAGAATACCGCTCTGCGGTGTGTTTAATATGGGTGTGCTTAATAGAGAACCATACACGCCCCCATTGCTCACTGTGAAAGTGCCTCCCTCCAGATCGCTTAATTCAAGCCGGTTTCCGTTTATCTTTTCCACAAAATCGATAATCGCTTTCTCTATCGCAGCAAAACTCAAATTCTGAACATCACGTATAACCGGAACGACCAGGCCGCGCTCAGCGCCAATCGCCACCCCAATATGCTGATAATGATGATAGATAATATCATCTCCATCGACAAACGCGTTAATCTCCGGTATTTCGCGCAAAGCCTCCACACAGGCTTTCATAAAAAACGACATGAAACCTAAAGAAACTCCGTGCCGCTTTTTAAAACCCTCTTTATAGTCATGACGTATTTCTATGATGTGGCTCATGTCTATTTCATTGAATGTGGTGAGCATTGCCGTATTCTGTTTTGATTCTAAAAGCCGCTGTGCGATCCGTTTTCGAATAGGGGTCATGGGCCGCCGTTCTTCATTTACGGTCTGAACGGCGGGAAGTATTTCAAGGGCTCCTTTCGTTTCAGCCGGCCGGCTGAATCTATCCGCGGATCCAGCCTGCTCGATGTGGATTAATACATCTCCCTTGGTAATTCTACCGCCGGGACCGGTACCGATAATTTTACTCGTATCAATATTCTTATCAGCAACCAGCCGTCTCACAGACGGCCCTGAAACAAAAGACCTTTCCCCCGGAACAATCAACTGTCCTTCATCTGTTTTTGCTTCTCCGGGAAGCGGCTCCACTTCATCGGCCGGTTGAACGGGTTTCTCTCGAACAGTTTCTTTTTCCCTGCCCTGCTGATAGGAAGTATCTTTAACCCGTGCTTCAGATGGTTCAATCATACCGACAACAGCACCAATCTTAACAGTCTCCCCTTCGGCAATCAGAATTTTCAGAATTCCTTCCTCCTCTGCTGTTATTTCAAGCGTGACCTTATCGGTTTCAATGACAAATAGCGGCTCATCCAATTCAACATCATCACCATCTTTTTTAAACCATTCCACCAGGACAGCTTCCTGGATCGATTCACCTACACTTGGAATTTTTACTTCGATTGCCATGGATGCTCCTTATTTCAATCTTTAAATGCCAGTTCAGAGATCAAACGTTGTTCTTTTTTATATATGTTCGGGTTTCCGGTAGCGGGACTTGAAGCGGGCGGCCTGCCGGTATATTCAATCCTTGATTCAACCAGATCTTCAAGGCGGGAACGTATGAATTGCCAGGCACCCATATTTTCCGGCTCCTCCTGCACCCAGATCCAGGATTTCACGTTTTTATATTTCTTCATCATCCCGGTCAAATCTTTTTCAGGAAAGGGATACAGCTGCTCCACACGAATGATCGCGCAGTTTTTTATTCCATTCTCAGCCATATAGCCGGTCAGCTGATAATAGATTTTACCGCTGCAGAAAATAACCCTGTTTATACTTTTAGATGTTTGAACATTCTCCATAACCGGGTTAAATGATCCCGAAAAAAGTTCATCTAAATCAGATACGGCCATCGGATGCCTCAGCAGACTTTTGGGTGACATGATAATCAGGGGTTTTTTATTTTTTGATTTCGCCTGGTTCAGTAAAAGGTGGAAATACTGGGAAGGGGCTGTTGGATTGCATACCCGCATATTATCTTCCGCGCACAACTGGAGGAAACGCTCCAGCCTGGCACTGGAATGCTCGGGACCCAATCCTTCCCAGCCATGGGGTAACAGCATCACCAGCCCGCTCAACTGGTTCCACTTTGTCTCCCCGGAAGCGATAAAAAGATCAATGATGGATTGGGCATTATTCACAAAATCTCCAAATTGTGCTTCCCATATATTCAAACACTCAGGCCGCAGCACTGAGTACCCATATTCAAACCCCAATACACCTGATTCTCCTAATGGACTGTTGGTTATCTCTATCTGCGTCTGATTCTCATCCACATATTGCAGCGGGGTATAGGTCTTACCGTTCACAGTATCAAAGAGGACACTGTGCCTCTGGCTGAATGTCCCCCTTTGAACATCCTGCCCGCTGAGTCTGACAGGCACTCCTTCGGTTAAAAGAACGGCAAACGCCAGTGTTTCAGCATTGCTCCAGTCGATACCTGTTCCAGTTTCAACGGCGGATAACCGTTTTTCAAAAAGTTTCCTGATCTTCGGGTGAACGGAAAAACCATCTGGAATCGCGGTCAGTTTTTTTTGGAGATCCAAAAGCGTTTTCTTTTCTGTTCCCGACGGTTCAAAATCTTCATGGCCCGCTTTTTGAAACGCTTTTATATTTTCATAAAATCGCTGCTCCGGAAAGGCGCATGCAGTGCCGTGTATTTCTTTATATTCTTTCGACAGTACCTGGTTGATACTCTTTTGAATGTCCTCAATCTTTTTCTGGTCAACAATATTATTTTCGATCAACCGTTCCGCATACAATTGATACGGCAGGGGTCGTTTTTTTATCCTTTCATACATCATCGGCTGAGTGAAATACGGTTCATCTCCTTCGTTGTGCCCGTACCTGCGATAGGAAACCACATCAATAATAACATCTTTTTCAAACGTATTCCTGTAATCCAAAGCAAGTTCCGCCATGTGGACTCCCGCCTCCGGATCTTCACCATGGACATGAAAAATCGGTATCATTAACATTTTTGCTACATCAGTGGAATAACGCGTGGATCTTGCGTCATCCGGCAATGTTGTAAATCCGATCTGATTATTGATAATCACATGTATGGTTCCGGATGTTGAGTATCCGTTAAGCCCGCCCATCCCGAGTGTTTCTGCAACAATACCCTGTCCTGAAAAGGCCGCATCGCCATGCAGGAGAAGCGGCAGAACCGCCTTTTTTATCCCCAGTATATCCTGCCTGGCTCTTGCCATTCCTTCCACAACCGGATCCACCGCTTCGAGATGACTGGGATTACTTGCCATGCATATTCTTATTTTTTTCTCTTTATTCAAAATCACATCTGCGAGATAACCGTTGTGGTACTTGACATCACCCGATCCCGTAAGTTGTGATGGATCATAGCAGGCTTCAAATTCTGTAAATATCTCCGAATAGGGTTTATTTAAAACATTCACCTGTACATTCAGACGTCCGCGATGGGCCATCCCCAGTATGATTTCAGTGATTCCGGATTCGACTGAATACTCTATAAGCATATTCAATAGCGGTATGATAATATCTCCGCCTTCAAGAGAAAAACGGGTGATACCGATATATTTCCGGCTGAGGAATTTTTCAAAGAGCGCGCTCTGCATCAACTTTTTGAGAATATCGATTTTTTCTTTCTCAGAAAAGTTCGGTCTGTTTTTCAACGATTCCATTCTTTTTTGCAGCCATTGTCTTTCACCCGGGTCCTGCAGATGCATGAATTCAACGCCGACGCTTTGACAATAGGTTTCCCGGAGATCCTGTATAATGTTTCTTAAACCCGCCTTCCCGGTATCTGAAAAATCCGGAGCATAAAATTCTGTGTCCATATCTTCGGATGAGAGTCCGAACTCGCTCAATGACAATAAAGGATGTTCGATTGGACAATCCGACAATGGATCCATGCAGGCCAGGAAATGACCGATCTCCCGGTAACGGTGTATCAGTGCCTCTACGCCCGCCTGTTTTAATCCGATTTTATCATCACAAATTCCAGCCGGTTCTCCTTCATGTGAGATCCCGATGTTAAACCCTTTGAAAAAAAACCGCCAGTCCCGTGATACTGAAGCCGGATCGTCTTTCCACCTCTTATACTGTGCATCGATATAGTCCGCGTTCAACGATAAAGATGAGGTCATCTTTAAATCTCCTCAACCGTTCTGGTTCAAAATCCGACCTGAAAATTAACATCGATGTTCTTGTTAAAGTCCGTTTTTCGTTTTTGGGATTTTTTACGGGTTCATTAACACTGCTTTACTCATCAATAGGAAAACAGATTTTGAGAACCTCTTCAAAATTCTCCACAAAATTCGGTGATATGGATTCCTTAATATGTTTGTCCAGTTCTTCAAAATCTTCCCGGTTCTCAGCGGGAAATATCAGATTGGTTACATTCGCCCTTTTCGCGGCAATTACTTTTTCTTTTACGCCTCCAATCGGCATTACCAGGCCGCTTAGGGTTAACTCACCTGTCATGGCAAGTTTATCTATGACCGGTCGATCTATAACCAGTGAATATAAGGCGACAGCCATTGTGATGCCCGCTGACGGACCGTCTTTGGGAGTGGCCCCCGCAGGAACATGGAGATGAATCAGGTTATTTTCAAAAAGCGCTTTCGCTTTTTCATCATCTCTTAATAAAGAACGAACATAGCTATAGGCAATCTCAGATGATTCAACCATCACATTTCCCAATTGGCCGGTTTGCTTAAATCCCGGACCCTTGGAAGGAATGTGTGCTGCTTCTATGTGCAGTGTGGCACCGCCGAAACTCGTATACGCAAGTCCCCTCACAATTCCGGGTTTCGGATTTTTGTAAACCTTTTCTTCAGAAAATGAACGCTTGCCCAAAAGATCCCGAAGATCATCCTTTTGAATCTCCACACTTAAAATCTTACTTTCAACAATTCGTTTAGCGGATTTACGCAGTATTTTTTTTAAATTATTCTCAAGCCCCCTGACGCCTGCTTCTCTCGCATAACCGTCAATGATTTCTTTGAGAACTTCTTCCGAAATATCCACCTGGTCTTCTTTAAGACCATGCAATTTAAGCTGCTTGGGCAAAAGAAACTTGCGCGCGATTTCCATTTTCTCTTCTAAAATATAACCGGAAAGCGTGATTAGCTCCATACGATCCAATAGAGGTGGTGGAATGGTGTCTATTTGATTGGCAGTGCAAATAAAAAGAACCTTGGACAAATCAAACCGGACATCAAGGTAATGATCCAGAAAATCCCGGTTTTGCTCCGGGTCAAGGACTTCAAGGAGGGCGGACGCCGGATCGCCGTGATAACTCATCCCGATTTTATCCACTTCATCCAGCATAATCAGGGGGTTTGCAGTTTTACAGGTTTTCATGGTTTGGATAAACTTGCCGGGTAATGCCCCGATATAGGTTCGTCTGTGTCCTTTAATTTCAGCCTCATCCCGCATCCCGCCGACCGAAAACCTGTAGAATTTACGGTTTAAACTTCGGGCAACAGACTGACCGATAGATGTTTTTCCGACACCCGGCGGACCCACAAGCAGAATGATTGATCCCGCAAGATCCCCTTTTATGATCCCGACTGAAATTAATTCAAGAATTCGATCCTTAACATCTTCAAGTCCGTAATGGTCTTCATCCAATATTTTTTTTGCTTTTTTTATGTCATAATTATCTTTAGTATATACGCCCCACGGCAGCACGGTTAGCCAGTCAAGATAGGCCCGGGTCACATTGAATTCAGCGGAAGAAGGCTCCAGAAGTTTAAGCTTTTCCATTTCCTCATTAATCCTTTCCTCTGCTTCTTCCGTAAGCTTCAGTTTTTTTAACCTTTTTTCAAATTTATCCGCTTCGGTTTCCGAATCTTCCTTGCTTAGACCCAATTCCTTTTTTATTTCCTTAAGCTGCTCCTTTAAGAAAAAGTTCCGCTGCTGATTGGAAAGTTTCTCATCTATCCGCTTGCTGATTTTTACTTTCAGCTTGGATATCTCGGTTTCGCGTTTTAACAAAATCAGGGCCTTTTCAATACGTGTACGGATACTCTTTGCTTCCAGTATCTCCTGGAGTTCTTTACCTGACGCGGTTGTCATCGATGAGGAAAAATCGGAGAGTGCCCCAGGATCATTGGGGTTGATTTTTTCAAGAACAAGTGAAAGGCCCTCTTTAAAAAGAGGATTCAGGTTCACCAGTTCTTTGATACTGTCGATAATCGCCACAGAATAAGCTTTTAACTCTTCATTGGTATCAAACTCGGTCTCATACCAATGTTTTACCTTTGCCCTGAAAACCTCTCCTTTTAAAATCATCTCGGTAATATCAAATCGGTCCACCGACTGCAGCATCAGATGGAGCGGTTGATCCTCGGCCAGGGGGGATGTTTTAATCACCTTGGCTGTAACACCAACCGTGTAAAATTCTTCCCCCGATACGGGATAATCTTTAGCTGAATCATCGTCCGATCTCACCACCACGAGCCCCAGGTAGCCGTTTGAAGCCTCCAGTCCTTCCATAATACTTTTTTTTAATTCTTTATTGTCAATCGCCACCGGACCCATCATTTTCGGAAATATGGGGCGATCAAATATGGGCACAATAATCAATACATCGGGCAGTATTTCATGAGCCACAGCAATTGATTTATTGCCCGAAAGCTCTCCACTCTCATCCCTTACCTCATTTTCTGAATCAACAATCACTTCCGGTTTATCTGTCATTACTTTACCCCATGAATGTAATTTTTACATGTTTATTTATATCGCAGTACCCGAAGCGGTTTCAAAACCACTTTTAGAAGTGGCTGGTATCGGACGATCTTTCGATGTCGATAATTTTCCTTCCTTCCATATAATCTTTTGTTTCATATCTGGTAATTTTCATAAGCTTTTTAGTGATGCTTCCCATCTCGTCGATATAAGATCTAATGTGCTGCAGTTTTTTCTTTAAGTCACTATCTTTCCGCTCCAATATATCCGAATATCCCAGAATAGCCATCATGGGCTGATTTAATTCATGGCATACCGCGCCCGCCATTTCAATAACACCCTGTAGTTTTTCATGTTTAATCCTTTCCAGCTCGGCCCGTTTCGATTCGCTGATATCTCTTATCGAAGTCTGTCTTATCTTACGTCCATGGTAAAGCAATTCTTTCCCGCATGCTTCTATCGGAAATTCTTCCTCGTTTTTTTTCAATCCCATGACTTCGTAACATTCGTCGTATCCGGTTTCAACATATTTTGATACTGTCTCTCTTGATTCTTGAGTAACAAAATCGGTTACGTCCATACCGATGACCGTATCTGCCTCATATCCGAACATATCTGCAAAAACCTTGTTTGCCGCAAAAACTTTTCGATTCTCGATTAAGAGAACGCCCGCAAAAGACGCTTCGGAAAGCTGACGGAACCGTTCTTCGCTCTCCCGAAAAGATTTTTCCACCTTTTTTCTTTCGGATATCTGCTTTTCCAGTTTCATTGTATAGCTCTTTTTATTTTTCTGTTCTTCTTCCTCCTGGGGAAGCCATCGAAGCAGTAAAATCGATAATATCAAAACCGCCGCCATGACGTTAATAAATTTTGGGATAAAGACATTTTCGGGCCGTATTAAAAACTCATGTATGTTTTTCGGAATTAATCCGACCAATGATGTATACCATGCACCGAAATATAAACTCTCAAATAACGTTCGGAACGCATCAATTGAAAGTATAATAATCAGCGTAATGAACAATTCATTCTTACGCCTCTTTGGCAGCAGCCTGCTGAGATAAAAAATAAGTATAATGCTCCATACAATAATCAATAGCCAGTAAGATATCGGTGTCAGGAATTTGAATAGTTCCATTTTGTTTTTATCCCGTTCATATGAATCATACCTGTTTTTAATCACTCATCACTATTTACATTTTCGGCCACTCAACATTTTCTTTGTCTTCAATAAAGTAGCAGAATCGATTCCATTCAACCTCTTTATGGCTGACCGGACATTTGAGTTTAACCCGCCGGTCGGTTACACCGATTACTTCCCAGTCTCCGGATCGAGGACCGTCCTTTATATTAATCTTTTGCCCTTCTTTAAACGGATAGGGCTGAAAAAAAGTGACATGATGTGTTTCCATGATTCCTCCATGAAGACCACCGGCGTAACCGGTCTTATCTGGTGTTTAGGATTCGCGCAAAAATAAATTCAACTCTGTATTGACACGTTATTCAATATTTTGGGCCATCCTGTTTCTGCTCACCGCTTATTAAGCTGATTTACCATTAAACAGCTTCATATTATCTTCCAGTTTTTTACCTTCCATCAGATCTTTCATCGCTTCAATGTAATTTTCATTATTTATTCCGGGAATAAGTTCAAATTTCGCAATATCGGCCAGTACAGCCACATTCTGCATTCGGATATCTTTCAATGCCGGTTCTACGACTCTGATCTCTCTGATATCACGTCTTTGGCATTCCTGGCTGATCACATCTTCAGTTATCTCATCCGCATTTTTCAAACGAACATCGAGCGGCTGCCATACTGTATTATAATATATTAATACCCCGCCGTTTTTCAGTGCACCATTCATACCGCGTAAGGCCTCATGTCTTTCCAGGGCAACGACAAGATCACTTTCTCCCGCCGGAATCAGCGGAGTATAAATCGTTTCCCCCATGCGGATATGGGATACAACCACACCGCCCCTTTGGGCCAGACCGTGTGTATCCACACTTTTGACATTCAGCCCAGCATTATCCGCGGCTCTCAGCAGTATTTCACTGATCAATCCTATGCCCTGACCCCCAACTCCTGTAAGGTAGATATTGAATTTATCCATTATTATCCTCTTGTCCCTTCGCTCCTGGTGATGTCACAGCTGAGGTCGGGCAGGTCTGAATACATGAACCATCGCCGATACAAAGATCCGGATTAATCCGTATCGACCCATCCTCAAGTCTTGTGAAAGTCGGACAGGCAAACGTTTGAATGCATTCACTTATCCTTTTGCATTTATTCTGGTCAATATCCACCCGCTTCCGGATATATCCGGGTTGACGCTGCTGTTCCCTTGTGAATTTCAGCATACAGGGATGTTTCGCGATTACCACGCTGAATTCTTCGTCTCCCAGAGCCTGGACGAGCAACTCTTTAAGCTTTTTTTGATTATAGGTATCGGTTTCATAAATTTTATTCACACCTAATCCTTCGAGTACCCCGCGAATCGGTATGGCTTCCACAGGCTCATTAAAATTCTTTCCTGAAGCCGCGTGATCCTGATGACCAGTCATTGCCGTGGTTCCATTTTCCATTAATACCATGGTAATATTATGCTTATTGAATACCGCATTCACAATACCCGGTAATCCTGCGTGGAAAAACGTAGAGTCACCCATGAATACAATAACCTTCCGGCTGGTATTAAAAATGGAAAGGCCCGAACCCATTCCGGTAGACGCACCCATGCACATCAAAATTTCACCCATCTTATACGGTGGAAGGAATCCGAGAGAATGGCATCCAATATCCGCGACTGTGATGTCGGTTTCTTCAAGTACTTTTTTAACTGCATAAAATGCACTTCTGTGTCCACAGCCGGGACACATCTGAGCCGGCCGTTGCGGGATCAGCGTGAGGTCCTCTGCTTTTTCTCCTTTATCCGGAAGCATATGGGGCCAGGTCTTTTTTAGTAATTGATAAACCTTATCCGGTGTATACTCTCCGATACGGTCTTCAGAATCCATTTTTCCATATATCGCTGTGGATAGTTTCAGGTCATACGCGATCGATTTGACTTCCTTTTCGAGTATATCATCCAGTTCTTCGAGAACCTTAACCTCTTCATGGGATCTCAAAAAATCAGCGATCGGTTCCTTCGGTACAGGGTAAACCAGGCCCAATTTCAGTATATCCGGTTTATCAGCCGCTTTTTCAATAACATCCATGACCGATTGAAATGGGAGGCCCATGGTAATAATTCCCATTTTCCGATTTTTATGATCCTCGGTCCTGTGCAGTCCGCATCGGATGGAGTCTTCTTCAATGATCTGTAAATTTTTTAGCGCCCTGCGTTTTTTTGGAAATACTTCTGAAGTCAAAGAAATATAGGGTCCATTTTTTACATCAAACATCGGCGTATTATCAAATGGTGAAGGTTCCCAGCCGGAAAAAGCCACCTTCTCTTTGGCGTGGCATACATGGGTTGTTAATCTGAGAATCACGGGCATCTTTTTTTCCTGTGCAAGCCTGGCCGCTTCTTTGTAGAATGTATATACTTCAGCAGGACTGGAGGGTTCTATCACCGGTGTATAACTCATATATGCGAAATGCCGATTGTCCTGTTCATTCTGCGAAGAATTAGCACCGGGATCATCACCCAGAACCACCACCATCCCGCCAATAATATTCATCAGGCTCAATTGAACAAAGGTGTCTGAAGCCACGTTCAATCCAACGCTTTTAAAGAATACAGCAGATAAATGTCCGTTGAGAGCCGCTCCAAAGGCAACTTCTGTCGCTACTTTTTCATTGGTTGAAAACTCAAAATAAAACGGCCGCTTTTCTCCTGGAATCGATTGAATTGCGGTTGCGATTTCCGGAGTCGGAGATCCAGGGTAAGATGTCACCACCCTTGTACCGGATTCAATCATTGCCCTGACCAGGGCGGTGTTCCCCATAACTATTTCGGAAAACGGTTCTTTTGTAAGCAGCATTCTTCCCATGGTTTTCATCTTGTATTCCCCGATAACTTTTGAAATTGTTTTTTAGCGATAGGCTTGAGATAAATACAAATATTGCATATTTATCAAAACCCTTCATATAAAACATGAATCCATCTCAAAAACTTCAAATTCCATGCCAATATGGCCTATGAGTCTTTAACACAAGAATTAATCATTTTATCAGTATTTTAGAGTGTTTCAAATAACCAGGCGGTAAAGGACGTGAAGAAACATGAGACAGTATGTCTCATGTTTAGATAAGAAGTAAATTTCCGGATCCAAAGGTGATGGTTTCGTAAAAAGTCCGAATGTGACGGTTTCGTAAAAAGTTCAAATTCAAGGCGTGCAAATTTCGTAATCATGAAGCGTACTTATAGTACGTTAAATGATTGCGAAATGCAGCACAACGCAGAAGTTGGTCCGCCTACGGCGGATTACGAAACCGTCAAAGGTATCAAAGAAAATGCCTTCTTACTGACCAGGCTCTCAGGAGCAGGTTTGATTTCCTATAATACAGGACCGATCAATTTGAAATCATTTCTGGATAATTCGGTAACAAGGTTAAAATGAAACCCCCGGTTCTTTCCCACGCGAATAAAGCCCTTGAAACCGGTTAACCTATCGATATAACCCAAACCGAACTGTTTTTTCTTCTCAGCGGTCATTTCATGGAAATATGACATTGCTTCATTTGAAAATTTTTCCGGGGAAACATAAAACACACCCCCGATATCACCGCTTTTTATGTACTGTTTTTTTACGGATGTGACACTATCAAGAAATTTCTTTACATGGGACTTTTCACCGTTGATACCCCTGTATACCAGGTGAAGAATTTTACCGGTTTTATCCATGGTAATGATGTCAAAATACTGCTCCTGTCCGTCTTCACCCTTCAATACAGTATATAATTTAACAGTATCGATCTCCGGAATCCAGGTGCTGATATATTTCATTGCATCCCTGTTTCCGGATGATAATAAATGAACAAAAAATTCAAACAAAAACCAGTTGGTGAACCTGTATGAAAAGTCCTGACAAATAAAATCTTCTGAAGGAATCAGACGAGCACCCAGCTGAATATCCAGAAATTTTCCGGAGGCAATATTCAACTCTATACCGCAGCTTAGCATTTGCCGGGAATTTGGATGGTAATCTTCCTGTTTTTTATCAATCATATCGGAGTGCGAAATTCCTTTGTCGGGCCGATATATAATTGAAAATGTCGCATCAGAAAACAGCCGGCGGATACTTCCCCTTAATGGAACAAGTCGGGTTTCCAGTACATCCACCTTAAACAGGTTTGATTGGACTGTTTTCGTAAGATTTGCAACGATGGTATTTGACAAATCCATGGTAAGGTGCTTCGACTGAAGTATAAATAATCTGGACCCTGAATAGAAACCAAAATACAATACTCCCGGTGAATAACGAAACCGGACAATTCCTGTGAATTTTTCTTTTATCAGTTTTTGTAAAAGACCTGAAAAATCAATAATTGTAGAGTCAACATCATTGTGTATAATTGTGTGTTTACCCAGTATTGTACTTAAAACCAGCGGAACATCCATGATCGATTTATTGTCGGGCTTATAAATCTTAAAATGCTTCTCCGGGCCCGAAGAAGTTAAAAATACCTTTTCACCGACCTTCCCTGTTTTCAGATTCAATGCCTGTAATACTATTCCTTTCCATATCAACAGCATTAAATTATTATCGATCAGCAGAACACCTGAAAACGGATCGGTATAAATAGGTACATCCAGGATTCGGTCCAGTATCTGATCCATTTTATCCTTACCGATCTCCTTTACAACCCAGCTCTCCAGGATCGCCTTAATCCAGATTAGATTTTTAAAATCCAGACCTTTTAACACTATTGTGTGCTCTTCAGCCAATGCTGATAGTGAAGGATCCCTAGTGGAATCGACAGATGTTTCTGTTATTTTTCTCCCTGATCTATCCATTCCATTTTTCAAATTTTTTCCGGATTCTGCCGGAGTTTTAAGCAGTTCAGAAAATTCCCTGCCTGTTTGAGGCCGCCTGTCAGGGTTTTTACGTATTGCTTTCATGACTGAATAGTCCAGTTCCACTGAAATTTTCGATGATAATTCTCTTATGGGTGTGGGTGAATTGTGTATGATCGCGTATATCAGATCATTTATGTTTGATGCCGGGAAAGGGTGGACACC
>JAUVGT010000432.1 GCA_030593645.1 Deltaproteobacteria bacterium | reverse complement strand
CCAGAATTCGCTGATCCCCTTTTTATCTGTCCATTCCCTTTTTAAGTATTTGTTTAGCAGAATCCCAACCCCCAAGACTTCTGATCAATCCACCTCCAACCAACTCCGGCTTTCTCCCCTGATCCTGACCGGCTTTTACATAAGAAAGATAGTTCCTTCTGGCCTGTTTAATGGTGTCAGAAAATTGTGATAAAATAAATTCATCATCCTGAAAATCGCATTCTCTCTTCCCCAGCAAAACACCATGTCCGCAAAATGAATACCATATCACCTGTCCCTTAACCCTATAAAAGCTAAATCGTTTCGGTTTCTGTCATTGTGCGACATTTTACGGTTTCAAAAGCGTCGAAGTATATTTCACGACCGTATTTCATAAATCCCCATATGGGCTCATATCCTTTGAAAAACTTTAAAGATCTTAGAGGTTTTTTAAAAGCTCTAATCTCCAGCTCTGTAGCTTCTCGTTTTTTTCCGACTTTTCCCATGAGTCTTATGCCCGGTGGATGGTCAAACCTTCCAAAAATAAGTGTTTTAATCCAGAACCACTTGTTGTTTTTTACAATTAAAACACAAATCCTCTGATCTCGTTCAAGATTAGAGGAAGTATGGTGGGATAATTCATCCAAATAAAATCCTTGCATATTTTCTCCAAGAATCAGGGAAGTATAAGGAGCGACACGAGGTGATCCGTCTTCGTTTACTGTGGAAAAGGCACAATATGGTAGAGCCGGGGAAGCAGTAGCATGTGTATAGTTTCCAAAAAATTTAAGGATGTTGCTCCAATGCTGATCGCTGATAGCCATTTATCCTCCTCATTATAAAACGCTGCTATATGGTGTAAATTTTTAAAGCATAACATATTATTCATTATCGTCCTGGAAAACACAAAAGGACAATTGAATAAGAGACAATTTTTCCGTGTTTTTTTTAACCTTTATTGATGAACTCGTAAAAAGTCCGAATTAGACGATTTCGTAAAAGGTTCAAATTCAAGGCGTGCAATTTGAACTCTTTACGAAACCGTCACATTCGGACTTTTTACGAGACCATCAAAAATAACCGTTGATCTTGCAATAGATTCATTGTCTCACTGCTGAATGTGGAATATGTAGTAAAAGAACCTAAAAGCCCAATCATAAGCAATAGACGCATTTCTGCTGTCAAGCCTGACTGAGATTCAACAAGTTGAGAAAACATACCAATAAGAAAACAGCCTGCAATATTAACCACAAGGGTTCCATATGGGAAAGCAACACTTTGTGTTAAATTCTGGACATAGCCAGTAATCAAATATCTTAGAGCTGCACCAATAAAACCACCCACACCGACCAGAATTATTTTGTTCATACGTCATTTCTCTTTATATCAAGTTATTTGAAACTGTAGAGGCAGTCCCCTTGTGGTTGCCCAATCTGATGCTGTCTGGGTACCCCCGCTTAAATGGATGTGCATATTTAACGGGGCAAGCACAAGGGGCACCCCTTCAATAAAAAAAGACGATTGCGATACCGATACCGATACCGACCCCGAATTCCGATTGTTTTGATTACGTCTCAAAGGAGGAATCAAATGACACAAACATTAAATCAATCCTCTTATAGGGGTAATCAAAGTTGGGCCTTTTGGACCCGGATCTTTACTATATTTGATCAGGAACAGACTTATTCATAGCAGATTTTCAAAAATGATCAATGATATTATTACGTTTTGAAACCACTTCTATAATATGGGAGGGCATTATACAAATAACAGTGAGCGATTGGGGAGAGGGTTACAGAATTTTTAGTGATACATCACTTATTTTCAATGGATCGCGATGTCACTCATTATTTTTTCATAGGATTTTTTACCCATCGAGAATTTTACGAACTTTGGTAGAAAGCACGGACATGTTAAACGGTTTTTGAATGAACCCGTTGCATCCCCTTCCCATGATTTCTTCTGCTTTGCCATTGATGGCGTAACCGCTCGAAAGCATAACCGGCAATTGAGGCTCGATCTCACGGATGTGATCAAAAGTAGTGCTGCCGTCCATTCCCGGCATGATCATATCAAGGATAACCAGATCAATTTTCTCCCCCATTTCTTTGACCGTTTTAACAGCTTTCTTGCCGTCATTGGCGATAAGGATGCGGTATCCAAGTCTTTCCAATATGGCCTGGGATACATCGATGATCATCTTATCATCATCAACCAGTAGAATGGTTTCCGATCCTTTAATCAGCGTTTCTTCTATTACTTCCTCTGTGTTTAATTCATGGGACGATAAGGGTAAATAGATGTTGAACGTGGTTCCTTGGCCCATTTCACTGTACACGGTAATCATGCCGCCATGATTTTTAATGATCCCGTATGATGAAGCCAATCCCAGACCGGTTCCATGACTTGTTTCCTTGGTCGTGAAAAATGGATCAAAAATTCGTTGACGAATGGATTCGTCCATACCGGTGCCGGTATCTGTAACCGATATTTTAACATAGTGTCCGGGTGCCACCTGGTGGGGTTTGCAGTATGCGTGATCAAGAGTCGTGATTTTTGTTTCCAGATAAAGCGATCCCTGTTCGGGCATGGCCTGCCATGCATTGATATACATGTTCAGCAGCACCTGCTCAATCTGATTCCGGTCCGCTTCTACCACTGTTTTCGTGTGTTGAAATTTCGTTTGGATCTGGATCTCTCTTTTTGTTCGGCCGAACATGTTTGAACTGCTCAAGATCAGTTTATTAATATCGATGGGTTTTACATCGTATTTCCCGCCCCGTGCCAGACCCAACAACTGATTGGTCAGATTTGTCGCACTCTGAACATATTCCTCAATTGCCTTGATGTGCTCCAGGTGAGGGTGAAACGGTTTCAGATCCATCATTATCAAAGACGAGCGGCCCTGAATACCCATCATCAGGTTGTTAAAATCATGGGCGATTCCGCTGGCAAGCGTGCCGATTGCCTCAAATCTTTGCGCCTGCTGAAGATTTTTTTCCATTTTTTTTAGATTCGTAATATCTGTAGCAATTTGAATCTTTACCAGCCTTCCGTCTGTCCATTCTATGGCACGGTCGTAGTTGATGTACCATTTTCCGGTTATGGGATTTTTGTCTTGCCATACACAAACACCGGCCGGCTTTCCGCTATCGTCAATCAATTGATCATTGGTACAGTGCCGGCACGGTTTGGATTCTCCCCTGTAGACCTTCCAGCATATTTCACCGGTCATGTCTCTGCCAAAAGCTTCTTTCATGTGTTTGTTCATAAAAAGAATTTCATAGGTTTCCATATCAGACACATAAATGGTGGCATCAATGCTGTCTAAAACCGTTAGGAATCTTTTATGGGATGTGTGGAGTGCCTCTTCGGCGCGTTTTCGATTATCCACCATTTCATTTGCCGATTCGGCAAGTTCGATAAATTCTGAAAAATGAAGTGTATGGTGTTCGATCTTGATGGCGTCCGAAGAGGCGCGGCGGAAAAAGTCAACAAACATATCCACATTGTGTTGAAT
>JAUVGT010000190.1 GCA_030593645.1 Deltaproteobacteria bacterium | reverse complement strand
ACCTGGTCCTTTGGGCCAGGTCAGAGATAAATGGCTCTGCCATAAGAAATAATACAAAGTGACTAAAGTGCCTAAAGTGCGCTAAAGTGCCTAAAGTTCTGGAGTCGCTATAAGCTCCATCTTTTAAATAAAAACAGACAGAATTCATTAACTTTAGGCATTTTAGTCACTTTAGCGCACTTTAGGCACTTGTTAAATCCCCTTATAGGGGTGATCAAAGCCGGGCCCTTTGGACCCGGATTTTTACTACTGGCGGTGCTTTTATAATATGAATATTCTATTTTGTTTCTCTTCCTCTGATACTGTTAATAATCCGGGATGTAGTAATGTCGTTGCTGACCGGTATCACAATGACCTGGCCTCCAAGTTTTTCGACTATTTCGTGGCCGATCACTTCATCGGTTGAATAATTACTTCCTTTTGTCAGGACGTCCGGCTTGATCGTTTTTAATAATTCATTTAATTTGTCCGTGGAAAAAATGACCACATAATCAACCACATCCAACGCACTGATGATCTTTACCCTTTCTTCCACGCTGATTACGGGTCTTTCGCTGCCTTTCAGCTTTTTTACAGAATCATCATCATCCAGAGCAACAATAAGGATATCGCCCAAACTTTTAGCAGCGGTGAAAAACATAATATGACCCACATGCAGAAGGTCAAAACACCCGTTAGTAAATACAATCTTTTTGCCCTTTTTTTTCAGGTGTTCTGTAATGCCGATTAATTCAGCTGCGCTTCTGTGTTTCAGGATTCTTTCATCCGGGCTATATTCTACAGCCTGTGTGAGCTCCAGCGGAGAAACGGTTGCAGTACCGATTTTACCGACTACAATACCGGCAGCAGAGTTTGCCAGGGCGATTCCCTGTTTGAATGTGGCTCCCGAGGCCATGGCAAGACCGAGCACCGCCAGTACCGTATCGCCCGCTCCGGAAACATCGTAGACCTGTCTGGCTTTTGCTGAAACGTGATACATTTTTTTATTCTTTTCAAAAAGGGCCATGCCATTTTTTCCACAGGTGATCAGGATATTATCAATCCCTGCTTTTTCCTGCAGAATGCGGCCCGCTTTTTCAAGAGTGGAATCATCAGTAATTTCGATGCCTGCTGCCAGGCCTGCTTCTTTTTTATTCGGTGTAATGATTGAAACACCGGCATACTTGCTGAAATCGAGGCCTTTTGGATCAGCGAGAATCAGTTTGTTATGTTTTCTCGCAAGGTTTACAAAACCATCAACCAGTGAATGTGTTACAACGCCTTTACCATAATCTGATATCAGAATGATATCGACAGAGGGGATCAATTTTTCCGCGCGTTCAAAAAGAGCTTTTGTCAGTTGAGCCGGTATGGGTTGGCGTGTTTCTCTGTCGATCCTGAGAACATGCTGGTTCGCGGCAATGATACGTGTTTTTTTTATGGTGGGTCTTTCGGATGTCTGCATGACCCCTGTGGTGTCAACTCCGAGTTTTTTAAGTATTTCTAGAATAAGTTCGGCATTTATTCCGGTTCCGATAACTCCAGCGGCATAAACGTTGGCACCCAAATCAGCAAGGTTATTGACAACATTGCCTGAACCGCCCAGTGTGAAATCTTCATTTGATACCGTTACGATCTGGACCGGGGCTTCGGGTGATATCCTGTCCACATCGCCCCATAAATACTCATCGATCATCAAATCTCCGGCAACCAGGATCTTACAGTCAGTGAATTTTGAGATATCAATATTCATGGAAAACCTTTAATACATTAATACAGTCTATTCATCGAATTTTCTGATCACTTCCTTCAGAAATTCAGGCGGTCTTACCACACGTCCGTTATCATCCACACAGGCATGTTTTGTGTAACCCTTTGCATGGGTTATATGACGGTCTTCACTTAATATGCGATAGTCAAACTTCATACCGGCCCTGATAGTGGTGTCAAGGGTGGTATCTATTAAGATCAGATCGTCATATTTTACAGGTGTTGTAAACTTGCAGAAAACTTCTGATAAAGGCATAAAGATGCCTTTTGTTTCAATTTCCATGTATGTCAATCCAAGGAACCTGAACAATTCAGCACGACCGATTTCAAACCATCTCAGGTAGTTGGAGTTATAGACATATCCCATTCTGTCCGTATCGCCGTATATGACACGGTACCTGGCTTTGTGACTGAGCATATTAACAGCTCCCATTAATCAAATCATGAATATAGGTTATAAATACAGTAACATGAATTAAAGGTCAATCTGAATCCTTTCCATTCAGAATTTTACTTAAATGACTTTTAAGCTCATCGTAATTTGTGGAAACAGGAAACTCCGGGTATTCATTGATCACGTTTTCCGGCGGCTTATAAAGAAGTCCTTTATCTGCCTGCTTGAGCATCGTGATATCATTATAGGAATCACCGATTCCGATTACTTTGTAATTCAAGCCTTTCAGAGCCTTGACCACTTTGGGTTTTCCATCCTGTTGTCTTAAGTTGTAGTCCGTGATGATACCATCAGACCCGGTGGTCAGAGTATTGCAGAGTAATGTCGGCCATCCGAGTTGTTTCATCAGCGGTTCGGCAAATTCCGCATAGGTATCTGATACAATAATAATCTGAGTGCGCGGTTTGAGCCATTCCAGAAACTCAATCGCTCCTTCAAGAGGAGACATGGTCGCGGCTACATCAGTAATGTCTTTTAACCTAACGCCGTTTTCTTTCAGGATGATCAGTCGTTTTCTCATTAATACGTCGTAATCCGGGATATCGCGTGTGGTCTTCCTGAGTTCTTTAATACCAGTATTTACAGCCAGTTTGATCCATACTTCCGGTGTGAATACTCCTTCAAGATCTGAACAAACAATATACATATTTACCTACTCCTCATAATTTTCATCTTCAATTCGTATCAGGCATGGTTTATCTGTTACAGAATTAAGATCGGTGATCTCCTTCAGCGCTTTTAACATATTCGCTTCCCTGGCAGTATGTGAAAGCATCACGATGGGTACCGAACCATTTGCTTTTCTCCCTTTCTGGTGTACGGATTTGATGCTGATTCCATAGTTACCCAGTGCACCTGATATTTTTGATAGGACACCGGGATGATCCTGGGCTGCGAATCTGATGTAGTAATGTGTGACAATATCTTCAATCGGCATGACCCTGATTTTTTTTATTTTATCCACCTGATAGGCTAACAGGGGTATTCTTCCTGAAGACTCTGAAGCCAGATTGCGGGCCAAATCCGCCAGATCGCTGATGACCGCACTGGCAGTCGGCATCATTCCGGCTCCATATCCATAGTGAAGCATATCTCCGGCTGCGTCAGCTGACACAGTAATTGAATTGAGGCAGCCGTTCACATTTGAAAGGAGATTGTTAAACGGTATCATGGTCGGATGCACCCTGGCTTCAACGGAGTCTTCATGATTTTTGCTGATAGCCAGCAATTTGATCCGGTAGCCGAACTGTCTTGCGTATTCAATATCCATTGGGGTGATTTTAGAGATTCCTTCAGTATAAATATCTTTCAGGTTAATTTCCATTCCATATGCCAAAGCAGTCAAAATGGCCAGTTTATGCGCCGTATCAGTTCCTTCCACATCCAGGGTCGGATTTGTTTCCGCGTAACCTTTTTTTTGTGCTTCGGCGAGAGCGGTTTCAAATGTGCTGCCGTCATCGGTAATCTTTGAGAGAATATAATTGCATGTGCCGTTTAATATTCCTGTCATGGCTTTAATGTGATTTCCCACAAGAGACTCGCGTATTGTTTTGACAATGGGCATGCATCCGCCGATACTGGCCTCAAACGCAAGATCCACTCTTTTTTCAACCGCAGCTTTCATCAGGTGCGTGCCCTGGTTCGCCAGAAGAGCCTTGTTTGCGGTGACGACCTGTTTACCATTTTCAATGGCCTCCAGGATAAGATCCCTGGCAATTGTTTCTCCACCGATCATCTCAACAATGATATCAATGTCCGGATCATTTACGACCTTAAAAGCGTCATCGGTCATGTCCCGGTGATCAATCCGGATATCCCTGTTTTTATTCATATCTTTAACAGCGACTGTTTTCAGGTTAAGGACCACTCCAACCCTGGAACTGATCAGTTCCCTGTTTTCGATAAGAATTTTCGCAACGCCAGTGCCAACGGTGCCCAAACCGAGCAGACCGATATTAATCTCTTTCATCATTAAATCCTCATTTGATATGAAACCGCTTCTAATCCATAGGCCGTATTTACATTATTTTTCGTATTCCCCTGATGGCCTGGTTAATTCGCATTTCATTTTCAATCAGCGCGAATCTCACATATTCGTCTCCGTATTCACCAAAACCCCTACCCGGTGCAACCGCGACCCTGGCTTCTTTTACCAGCAATTTGGAGAATTCAACAGAACCCATTTTAATATATTTATCCGGGATTTTTCCCCAGACGAACATGGTGCCTTTGGGACTCTTGATGTTCCATCCCACACGGTTCAGACCATTAATGAGAGCATCCCTGCGTTTTTTGTATGTCAGCCTGATATCTTCCACACAATCCTGGGGGCCATTTAAGGCAATAATGGAGGCGATCTGAATCGGCTGGAATATTCCGTAATCAAGGTAGCTTTTGATTCTTCTTAAAGCCGCGATTATTTCCGGGTTGCCGACACAAAAACCAACTCTCCATCCAGGCATACTGTAGCTTTTTGAGAGGGAAAAGAATTCAACGCCCACATCTTTCGCGCCTTTGGCCTGCAGAAAGCTCGGGGCTTGATAACCATCAAAAACCATGTCCGCGTAAGCAAAATCATGGATGATCATGATGTTGTTTTCCTTCGCATAATCCGTGAGTTTTTCAAAAAAATCAAGATCGATGACTTCGGTCGTCGGGTTATGCGGGTAACTCAATATTACAACTTTGGGTCTGGGCCAGGTTTGCCTGGTGGCATGTGTCAGGTTTTCGAAAAAATCGTGTTCCGGCCCCACCGGAATTCCTCTGACATCACCACCCGCGATGATCGCTGAATACGGATGAATCGGATACGTGGGGTTGGGAGTAAAAACAACATCACCCGGTCTGATTGTAACCAGGATCAGGTGAGAAATTCCTTCCTTTGCTCCAATGGTGACGATGGTTTCATTTTCATAATCGATGTCCACATCAAATCGGCGTTTATACCAGTCCGCGATGGCCATTCGCAGTTTGGTGATACCCATTGATGCTGAATAACGGTGGTTGTGCGTTTTTTTTGCGGCCTCAATCAATTTATCCACAATGTGATCAGGAGTACCAATGTCCGGGTTTCCCATACCGAGGTCAATGATATCTTCACCGGCACGTCTGGCCTCCATTTTTATTTCATTTACGATCGCAAAGACGTACGGGGGTAGGCGATCGAGTCTGGCAAATTCTGCCATTTTTTTATCCTCCTAAAATCGAAACAAATTATCGGTTTAATATTGACGGTCTCGTAAAAAGTCCAACTTCTGCGTTGTGCTGCATTCCGCAATCATTCAACGTACTATAAGTACGCTTCATGATTACGAAATTTGCACGCCTTGAATTTGAAATTTTTACGAAACCGTCACATTCGGACTTTTTACGAGTTCATCAATATTCGATGGCTGGGAAAATCAAACGGCTGGACCGCCCGCGCACGGGCGGGATTGACGATGCGATGTGATCATTTTGTTATGTCACCCAATCCCTTGATATCCTTGGTTAAAGGGATTATTCTTTATCCCTGTTTAAAACTTTTGATTTCAACTATTTAAATTATCTGTTACTGATATCCATTTGGTTACAATATTATATCGGATATGTCAAAAAAATTGTTTTGACTTTTACATTGATTCTGATTAACTTTTTTACTTTTTCCGGTTCAAATCTATCCTGAAGAATTTTAAAATGATCATTTTTGCATAAAAAATGAGTGATGGATTTGAAACCCATTAGTGTATTATCATCAAAATTAGGCTCCAGGAGAATTAGATGACAAAATCGATGACATATGCAGATGCGGGCGTGGATGTTGATAAGGCAAACAATTTTATAGATACGATCAAGGAAATTGCAGGGAAAACCCGAAGGTCAGGAGTAATCGGTGAGATCGGCGGATTTGGGGGTCTTTTTTCACTGAATCTTGCCAATTTGGATCATCCTGTTCTTGTCAGCTCCACGGACGGGGTCGGGACTAAACTCAAGATCGCATTTATGATGAATAAACACGACACAATCGGCATTGATCTTGTCGCCATGTGTGTGAATGATATCGCGGTACAGGGTGCAAAGCCACTTTTCTTTTTGGATTATCTGTCGATGGGGAAGCTCGATACAAATGTAGCGGCAGATATCATCAAGGGAATCGGTGAAGGGTGTAATCAGGCCAAGGCTGCACTGATCGGTGGTGAAACAGCGGAAATGCCGGGCCTTTATAAACCGAATGAATATGATCTGGCGGGATTTGCCGTGGGTATTGTTGACAATGATAAAATCCTGGAAAGTTCGGAAATAAGGGTAGGGCATAAGCTTGTGGGTGTTGCATCAAACGGCCTTCACAGCAATGGATATTCACTGGTTCGTAAAATTTGTTTTGATGTGCTTAAATTGAACTGTGATGATCATATCGATGAATTTGATCGGACACTGGGTGAAGAGCTCCTGACTCCCACACGAATATATTCAAGCACCATTCAAAATATTTTAAGGGAACTTCCGGTTCACGGGCTGGCTCATATCACCGGCGGAGGAATTGAGGACAATATTCTGCGAATTATTCCTGAAGCCTGCCAGGTGGTCATTGAAAAAGGCTCATGGAATATTCCGCCGGTTTTTCACTTCCTTCAAAAGGCAGGGCATATTGCAGATCATGAGATGATGCGTACATTTAACAATGGTATCGGTCTAATAGCGGTTATCGCGGAGGACACTGCCGATGAGCTTCTTGAACGTCTTTCCGCGCTGGATGAAAAAGCTTATATTATCGGTGAGATCGTAAATGCCAAGAAAACCGACGGTCGAATCAAATGGGTTTAAATTCAACAGGAACAGAGCCGTCCTGCTGTAAGATGGATGGTTATGAATTATGATTGTACTGGGCATTGAAACGTCCTGTGATGAAACCGCGGCCTCAATTGTTGTTGACGGCAAAGAAACCCTC
Organism: Deltaproteobacteria bacterium; assembly: GCA_030593645.1. GTDB lineage: Bacteria > Desulfobacterota > Desulfobacteria > Desulfobacterales > JAUVGT01 > JAUVGT01. The sequence goes on along the minus strand of JAUVGT010000190.1, from coordinate 2,191 downwards.
TCTTCAGTCATCTCTTCTCAGGTGGCTGTGCATCATCCCTATGGCGGTGTTGTCCCTGAGCTTGCCTCACGAAAGCACATCGAAGCCATCGTACCGGTTGTTCAAGAGGCAATGCACACATCCGGTATATCCGCGCAGCAGCTGGATGCCCTGGCAGTAACCCAGGGGCCGGGTCTGATCGGATCCCTGCTTGTCGGTTTTTGTTTTGCCAAGGCATTTGCCATGAGCCTTGATATCCCATGGGTTGGAGTCAATCATCTTGAGGGACATATAAACTCTGTATTTCTTGAACCGGATTCTCCTGATTTTCCGTTTGTAGCCCTTTTGGCATCCGGTGGGCATACCAGTATTTACTCTGTTTCATCATACACTGAAATCAAACTGATGGGTCAAACCCGTGATGATGCCGCGGGAGAAGCCTTTGATAAAGTCGCCAAGATGCTGGGACTGGGTTATCCAGGGGGAGCCGCAATCAACCGGTTGGCGGAAAGAGGAAACCCGAACAGTATTCATTTCCCCAGGACATATCTTGACAGAGCCGGTTTTGATTTCAGTTTTAGCGGGATTAAAACATCCGTAAACAGGTATATCCAGGCCCGCAAAAAAACAGGTGACTTGAATATTCCTGATATCGCGGCAGGTTTCCAGGAAGCAGTTGTTGATGTTCTTTCTTATAAAATCATCAATGCTTCGGATGCAAAAAATTGCGGCCGGCTTGCGATTGTGGGAGGAGTTGCGGCCAATAAGCGATTGAGAGAGAAAGTCAGGATTGATGCTGAAGACAGGGGAATGAAGGTATATATTCCTTCGATTTCTCTATGCGGAGACAATGCGGCCATGATAGCCGCCTGCGGATATCATTACCTGAAAGACGGCAGAGTTTCAACGTTTGATGAGGATGTGTATTCCCGGATACGTAGCTGAAGAAGATTCACTTAAAAAGATGAACGTCTAACATCGAACGCTTGTCAGTCCATAAGGTACTTTTCTTTCAATCTCAGAATACGTTCTACCGATGAAAGACATTTATCTTTCATATCCCTGGAACTTGTGATGGAATTCAGTATTTCGAGATACGCGATTTCAATATCCGGACCCTTGTGACAAATCAATGCGATATCTATTTCAGCGGATAAAATTTGTTTGACTGCGGTCTCGATGTTAAAGTGGTTTTTGATGGCGTCCATATCGAGATCATCGGTCATAATAATATTTTCAAAACCCAACTGTTTCCGTAAAAGACCCCCTGCAATTATTGGAGAGAGGCTTGCCGGCCATATCGGGTCAACATGTTTGTAGAGGATATGAGACAGCATCATCCCTGATACATCATGACTGATTGCTTCTTTAAACGGTATTAAATCTGAAGATTCGAGTAATGGCAGGTCGATATCCAGTTCCGGCAGTTCAAGATGGGAATCGATGACTGTTCGTCCTATTCCGGGAAAGTGTTTGGCAACGGCCATGGTACCTCTTTTCTGGAGATGCTGAATCACCGTGCCCCCCATTTCTGCCACCTCTTTAGGGTCGCTTCCGAATGATCTTTTTTTCATGATACTCTGAATGTCGCGGGGCGTCACATCAAGCACAGGTGCCATGTTCATATTTATCCCGATATTTTTGAGTTCTGAAGCAGTGATTTCAGCAAATTGTTTTGCATCACTCCGGTTTTTCATTTCTGAATTACCCGGGAAAATGGTAAACGGTGCTTTCAGCCGCGCAACCTGTCCGCCTTCCTGATCAATTGCAATAAACAAAGGCAGCTGGTTTTGTGATAAAGCGTAATCCTGAATGGAGGTACAAAGGGTTTTTAACTGATTCGGATTTTCAATATTTCCTGTAAACAGAATTATTCCGCCAATATTCAGTGTCGCAATGAGGAACTTCAAATCAGCATTTAATTGCGTTCCCTCAAATCCGACCATAAGCCTTTGACCTGCCAGTTGTCTGATGGTGAGCTCGGTGATATTCAAAAGGGTTTTTCGGGATTGATTGTTCAATTCAACGGGTTCCATTTTAATTGCTTTGCACGTTGTTTAATCTTCTTGTATTCGTAAAAAGTCCGAATTAGACGGTTTTGTAAAAAGTTCAAATTCAAGGCGTGCAAATTTCGTAATCATGAAGCGTACTTATAGTACGTTGAATGATTGCGAAATGCAGCACAACGCAGAAGTTGGACTTTTTACGAAAC
>JAUVGT010000089.1 GCA_030593645.1 Deltaproteobacteria bacterium | reverse complement strand
CCACAGTAAATCAATATTATCGAATCGGGCACAGCATTAAGGACTTTCTATTTCCTTCAAAGTGTCTGGTGTGTGGATTATTTTTTCTCCCAATCCGAAAACAAAACAGCTCATATCGGAAAAATAGTGAAATATTGATAAATAAATCGTCCGCAGATTTTGGGTTCAACACACTCCTTTCTGAATTGTTATGTCCGGAGTGTTTGGGCGGTTATATTCCATATGAATCTCCGATCTGTATTAAATGCGGTATGATGTTTCAAAGCAGGGAAGGTTCAGACCATATATGCGGGAATTGTATCGAGTCTCAAAAAAAATATCGGATTGCCCGGGCTGCTGGAATTTACAGTAATACACTGATGAAGGCGATACATGTTTTTAAGTATAAAGGGAAAATACAGCTGGCCAAACCGTTTGGAAACCTTTTATTTGCCGCATTTCTTCATTTCTGGGAGACAAAGGATATCGACCTGATCATTCCGGTTCCGCTCCATATCAGCCGGTTCAGGGAGCGGGGGTTTAACCAGGCTTACCTTATGATAAAAAACTGGTTGAAAATGTCTAAGGAATTAAAAAAAAATCGAATAACATTTCGGATTGATAAAAATAATCTTATCAGGACCAGAAAGACCGAGCCCCAGACCGGTCTGGGGCGAAGAAAACGGCTTGTGAATTTAAAGGATGCATTTAACATTAAAGATCCGGTAAGAATCAGAGAAAAACGAATAATCCTTGTGGATGATGTTTATACCACAGGTTCAACAGTGAGCGAATGCTGCAGGACCTTGATCAAGCACGGTGCCGGAAGTGTCGATGTATTAACACTGGCCCGTGCAATTTGAAACCACTTGATATAAACGGAGAAACGGTTATGTTTTCTAAAATAATCGATCGAAATGAAGCCGCAAAAAAAATCGAATCTGTTCGGGAGGTTCATAAACAGATTGTATTTACAAACGGATGCTTTGACATTCTTCACGCGGGCCATGTGCGTTATCTTACAGCCGCCAGGAAAGAAGGGGATGTGCTGGTGGTGGGATTGAATTCAGATCAGTCGGTTCGGAAGATCAAGGGTGACAAGAGACCGGTGATTCCCCAGGACGAGAGAAGCGAAATCCTTGCCGGACTCTGGTGTGTTGATTATATCATTGTGTTTAATGAACCCGATCCATTAAACCTGATTGAGCTTGTAAGGCCTGATGTACTTGTAAAGGGAGACGACTGGCCGGAAGATAAAATCATAGGCGCGGACTTTGTAAAAGAGAAAGGGGGAAGGGTGGTACGGGTTCCTCTTTTACCCGGTGCATCAACCTCTCAAATCATTGAAAGAATTATTGAAGTATACGGTTAAGAGCCGCAGGTGGCGTGTTGTCCGGCATTCAGCGGGGATTACGGGAGAAAATTCATTTGATATTAAACCGAAAAGACAATATATCATTTTACCAGTTTCCAATTCTGGCCGCTTTTCACGAAATTGAACATGGAATTTTTACACGGAATAACGGGTACAGTAAAGAACCGTTTCATAGCCTGAATACGAGCATCAGTATTGGCGATGATATTAATGATGTAATTAAAAACAGGGCGGCTGTTGCATCATGTATGGGCGGGAATGAGCTTGTTTTTTTAAAACAGGTTCATGGCAAAAAGGTGGTTGTATATTCAGATAAGAACCATCCGGAAGATCAGGAACATGATGGGCGGCCCCCGGTGGGTGATGCCGTGATTACCAATTTAAAAAACAAACCTCTTGTCATACAGGTTGCGGACTGCCAGGCTGTGTTGTTATTTGATCCTGTTTTAAAGGTTCTGGCTAATATCCATTCAGGATGGCGCGGAAGTATCGGGAATATTATCGGAGCCGCGGTAGAGGCAATGGCAGACCATTTTGGTTCGATTGCCGGAAATGTAGTTGCGGGCATCGGACCTTCACTGGGACCATGCTGCGCGGAGTTTGTTAACTATAAGGATGAGATTCCAAAGGGATTCTGGAAATACAGGGACAATACGAACCATTTTAATTTCTGGTCCATCAGTCGGGATCAGCTTTTAAAGACAGGTATTCTGAAAGAAAATATTGATTCGAGTCATATTTGTACAAAATGTCATACCGACGAATTTTTTTCTTATCGCGGGGAAGTTCATACAGGAAGGTTTGCTGCTGTTATCGGGCTTGTGGAATGAGAATGTTGTGAAACAGATACTATCAGAGCGGGAAATGATTTAAATGATTCAGGAAAAAACAACAGTTTTATGGAACAAACGGATCGGCAGTTCATATTTTCAGATGGGGTTAAAATGCAACAAGGGTTTTTCAAATGCCATGCCCGGTCAATTTGTGATGCTTCGGCCTTCCGATCAGGCAGATCCCCTGCTTCGCAGACCCTTTTCCATATATAAACTGATTAAAAAAAATGACCGGGTTCATGGTATCGAGATTTTATACAAGGTGATCGGAAAAGGAACCGTTCTGCTTTCCATGTGTCATGAGAACGATTTGATCGACATACTCGGTCCCCTTGGGAATTCATTTTTAATTCCTCAAGATGATGAAAAAGTGTTTTTGGTCGCCGGCGGGATTGGTGTTCCCCCCATCGTGTTTCTGGCATCCCATATGAAAGAAGCGGGTATCAATCTTTCACATTGTTCGGTATTTTTAGGCGGCCGGACAACGGATGATCTTTTATGCATGGACCGGTTCAAACGCCTTAAAATTACGACACATATTTCTACAGATGACGGAAGTGAAGGTCAAAAGGGTTATGTTACCCATTCACTGGAAGGCGAAATTAATAAAAGCACACCGGATGTGATTTACGCTTGCGGCCCGCTTGCCATGCTGAAACAAGTGATCCAGGTTGCGGAAAAAAACAGAATCAAATGCTATGTCTCAATCGAGACCATGATGGCCTGCGGGTTGGGCGCGTGCGTGGGATGTGTGGTTGAAAGCAGTAACCGGTCAGGGAGTTATTTTCACGCATGCAAGGACGGACCGGTGTTTAACGCCGCTGATATTCAGCTTTAGGAAAGAACCATTACAATAACGGGAAAATATACAGATAAACCACGAAAAACGCATGTAAAACCAGCGATTTAGCAAATAAATCAGAAGTATTTAAAAAATCTGCTGATCACCCATCAAATTGTCACATTTGCATTGACTTGATTCGTTTCATATGGTACTTGCACTAACGTCAAAAGGGCCTGAATTTGCCCTTATTTTTATAGCTGGATTTTTATGAAAAGAGAAACCACACGCACATTTAAGGATCTGGCATATTACAGCAGTATCGGGTTATCGGTTTCGTTTGCAGTAATCATTGGGTTATTTTTGGGGGTCTGGCTGGATAAAAAATTTAGTACGGATCCTTGGCTCATGCTTGCCGGTTTGGGGCTGGGAATCGCGGCAGGATATCGAAACATCGGGCACATGATTCGAAAGATTAAAAAAGCCGATAACGAATAGAATTTGAGAAAGATGTGTTAATGGATATTCAGCAGCGAATAGTCAGGTTTGTTACAAAAACAAATTGGATTTTGTTATTTCTTGCATGCTTATGTTCTTTAGCGTTTGCATCGGCTGATTTTGTTCGGGGAATCTTATTTGGCGGATTACTTGTCACTATCAATTTTCATTTGCTGGCAAGAACTCTCAAGAAAGCGTTTACATCAAACCATATTCCTTCACATTTTAAAATCCTGGCAAAATATTACATCCGTTTTTTTATCAGCGGTGTCATCATTTTTATACTTATCGCAAGCAATTATGTTGATCCGTTGGGATTAATTATCGGTCTTTCGATTGTTGTTGCAAGTATGATGATCGCAACATTCATAGAATTTAAAAAACTAATTTTCAAGGAGGCGGTTTAAGGATGGAACATCCCTATCTTTTTTTGGTCCAATTACTTGAAGCGGTCGGTGCAAAGGAACTTGCACAATACCCGTATATTATTTATTCCTGGTTAATCATGTTGATCCTCATTATTCTTGGGTCGATCGCGGTCAAGGGAATCAGTATGATACCTTCTAAAAGCCAGAATATATTTGAACTGGTCATTAAAGGGTTAGAAGATTTTATGGTTGAGCTGACCGGAGAAGAAGGACGCTGGTTTTTTCCGATTATCGCGACCATTTTTATTTATGTGTTTGCATGTAATTTAATTGGACTTGTTCCGGGATGCTTTCCTCCAACAGCCAATATCAACACTACCGCTTCCTGTGCGGTAACGGTATTTGTTGTTACCCATTTTATTGGGTTAAAATATCATGGTGTAAAATATATTAAGCATTTTCTGGGTCCTGTAATATTGCTGGCCCCGCTGATGTTTGTTATCGAACTCATTGGTCATTTTGCCCGTGTTTTGTCCCTGTCTTTCAGACTTTTTGGCAATATGATGGGTCATGAACTGGTCCTGATGATTCTTTTTGGTCTTGGAGGGTTGTACTTAATACCGCTTCCTATTATGGCCATGGGTATTTTTGTATCTTTTGTTCAGGCATTTGTATTTTTCCTGCTTTCAGTCATGTATTTTACCGGCGCAATGGAGCATGCGCATTAATTTGATAAGTATCACAAATGATCTAAATTGTTTATTTATATTGGGTGCAAATGGAAGAGGCCCACTCATTTATTAAAAAAGGAGGATATAATTAGAATGGATGCACAAACATTACAATTCTTTATGGCATGTGTAACTGCAGCTGGTTTTGGAATTGCCATTGCGGCATTTGGTTGTGGTATTGGACAGGGTCTTGGTTTAAAAGCCGCAGTTGAGGGTGTTGCTAGAAACCCTGAAGCTTCCGGTAAAGTTACTGTTACCATGCTGATCGGTCTTGCTTTGATCGAATCACTTTGTATTTATGCTCTCGTTATTGCATTTATGATTATTATGAAGGTGCCTGGTCTTGACAAATTAGTTGGGCACTAGAAACATTTAAAATTAAAAAGGGTATTGTCTTTATTTGACGATACCCTTTTTTTATAACATCAAGTCTATATCACTTTTTTTAAAAAGCGTCCGGTATGGGATTCTTCGATTTTTGATATCTCCTCCGGTGTTCCGCACCCGACTATTTCTCCCCCGCCATCACCCCCTTCAGGTCCAAGATCAATGATATAATCAGCCGTTTTAATCACATCCAGGTTGTGCTCGATCACAATGACCGTATTGCCCGATTCAACCAGTCTGTTCAGGACGGTAAGCAGTTTTTTGATATCTTCAAAATGGAGTCCTGTGGTGGGTTCATCCAGGATATAGACGGTTCGGCCGGTTCCTCTTTTGCTGAGTTCCCGGGAGAGTTTGACCCGCTGGGCCTCGCCCCCGGATAATGTGGTGGCCTGCTGTCCGATGTGGATATAGCCCAGACCCACATCAACCAGAGTTTCCAGCTTTGTCCGTATTTTTCCAATTTTCTGAAAAAAAATCAGGGCCTGGTTTACTGTCATATCGAGGACATCCGAGATCCTTTTTCCCTTGTATTTGATCTCAAGGGTTTCGCGATTATACCGGAGACCCCGGCACACATCACAGGTCACATAGACATCCGGGAGAAAATGCATTTCAATTTTTATAATCCCGTCGCCCCTGCATGATTCACATCTTCCACCCTTTACGTTGAAACTGAACCGGCCGGGTTTATAGCCGCGTACTCTTGCTTCCGGGGTCCTGGCAAACAACTCCCGGATCGGTGTAAACACATTGGTATATGTCCCCGGGTTCGACCGGGGAGTCCTTCCGATCGGGGATTGGTCGATATTAACCACCTTATCAATATACTCAAGACCCAGAACTTCTGTATGGACTCCTGCCTGTATTCTTGAATGGTTAAGATGCCTGACCATGACATGATACAGGGTTTCCAGTACAAGGGTTGATTTCCCGGAGCCGGACACACCGGTTACACAGGTAAAACAGCCCAATGGAAATGTGACATCGATGTTTTTAAGATTGTTTTGCGACGCCCCCTTGATGATGATTTTTTGGGGTCCCTGAGGTCTTCGTTCGATCGGTATTTCAACGCGTTCGCGTCCGGAAAGATATTTCCCGGTTAATGAATCAGTGCTTTTTAGCAGCATTTCCGGAACACCTGAAAAGACCACATAACCGCCGTTTATTCCGGCTCCGGGTCCCATGTCGACCACATGATCCGCCGAAAGGATGGTTTCATGATCATGTTCCACCACAAGTACCGTATTGCCCAGATCCCTCACCCTGAGCAGGGTTTTAAGAAGGCGCTGATTGTCTTTCTGGTGCAGCCCGATACTCGGTTCATCAAGAACATAAAGCACCCCGGTCAGTTTTGAACCGATCTGTGTGGCCAGACGAATCCGCTGGCTTTCACCTCCGGAAAGGGTGGTGGCAGAGCGGTCCAGTGTAAGGTAGGAAAGCCCGACGTTTTCGAGAAAACCAAGGCGTTCAATAATTTCTTTTAATATCTTATCCGCGATGACAGCGTTTTTTCCGATCAGGTTAAGGCCTTTAAAAAAGCGGTTTGCGTTTGACACTGAAAAGGCTGTGATTTCATTGATCGACAGGTTATCGATTTTAACAGCACGACTTTCCCGGTTCAGTCTTGCCCCTGAGCATTTCGGACAGGGGTTGAAATTCATGTATTTCTTTATCTCTTCTCTTGCCTGGAATGAATCTGTTTCAATATATCGCCGCTTCAGCTTATTGATAATGCCTTCAAAGGTTTTTGAGTAATTGATCCTCCGATTGTTTTGTTCAAAATAGAATGCAATTTCCTCATCGCCTGATCCATGGAGCAGGGCGTTTTTAAAATTTTCCGGGAGGTCTTTAAAGGGCGTATGGATATCAACATTATAATGCGTGGTCAAGGCATCAAGGAATTCAACAAAATGAATCGTATTCTTGTTGGCCCATAACGCAACGGCTCCTTCCCTTAAAGTAAGTTCAGGATTGGGTACAATCAGATCCGGATCAAATTCGGTGGTGGAACCCAGGCCATCGCATCCGGAGCAGGCTCCCTGGGGCGAGTTAAACGAAAAACTGGCCGGGGTGAAATCAGGGTAGCTGATGCCGCAGGTGATACATGACGCTTTTTCGCTGAAACGTATCGGTTCCCCATCCAGCACATCCACAGTGACACGCCCATCAGATAATGACAGTGCGAGTTCCAGTGAGTCGGCCAGACGGTTGATTATCTTTTGTTTTACAACCAGACGATCGACAACCACATCGATGGTATGTTTTATATTCTTTTTTAATTTGCGGACATTTTCGATTTCCATGATTTTATCATTGATACGAACACGGGCGAAACCGTCTTTTTTCAAACCGTTTAACAATCTTTCATGGGTTCCTTTTTGATCAGAGACAATCGGTGACATAATCATTATTTTTGAACCCTCGGGAAGGGACATGACCTGGTCGACGATTTGATCCATGGATTGGGAGGTGATCGGTTTTCCGCACCGATAGCAATACGGTTCACCGATCCTTGCAAACAGCAGTCTGAAATAATCATAGATTTCCGTTACGGTTCCGACGGTTGAACGCGGATTATGGCTGGCTGTTTTTTGCTCGATTGCAATGGCCGGGGACAGTCCTTCTATCATATCCACGTCCGGTTTTTCCATTCGCTCGAGAAACTGCCGGGCATAAGTGGAAAGGGATTCAACATATCGTCTCTGCCCTTCCGCATACAGCGTATCAAAAGCAAGGGTTGATTTGCCGGACCCGGATAAACCGGTGATCACAATCAGTCTGTTCCTGGGTAAATCAACATCGATATTCTTAAGATTGTGCTGTCTCGCGCCGCGAATGGTTATTTTTTTTGAAGCCATATTTCTACTTTACGCATTTTGCCTGTTCCGCTGCCATTTTGATTGCGGCAATCAGGCTCCCCGGATCTGCCTTGCCGGTACCCACAATATCATATGCTGTACCATGATCAACAGATGTCCGGATGATTGGAAGACCGATGGTTGTATTGACGCCGTCTTTAAAATGAACCATTTTAAAGGGAATCAGGCCCTGATCATGGTACATGCAGATCACCGCGTCATAATCGCCATCGACAGCGTGGTAAAACAGGGTATCCGCTGGAAAAGGTCCATGGACTCTGAATCCTTTATTCTTTGCGTGTAAAACAGCCGGTTCGATCAGCTGTTTTTCCTCATTTCCGAATATGCCTGCTTCACCGGCATGGGGATTAAGACCGGCAACGGCAATTTTGGGGGCATTGATACCAAAACGGTTTTTCAATGCCCGGTGTGTCAGTTCGATTGTTTTAAGTATTTTCTCCTCGGACAGGGAGCTTGAAATATTTTTAACAGGGATATGAATGGTGACCAATACCACACGGATCCTTTTCCCGGCAAGCATCATGGCATAATCGTCGCAGGCGGTTCGATGTGCGATGAGTTCTGTGTGCCCGCTGAAATCGGCCCCGGAAAGATGAAGGGACTCCTTGTTGATCGGGCAGGTGACCATGGCACTGATCAGGCCCTCCATTGCCATATCGACAGCCTTATGGATATATTTTAACATGGCTTTGCCTGTTCGGGCGGCAGGTTTTCCCAGTATTATTCTGCCGGGGTCCAAATCAGACAGGTTGATGATATCAAGGCTGCCGGTTGTATATTTCCCTTCTTCAGGGCGGCTCACACGGTTGATATGGTAACTTTTATCACACCTTAATGCCAGAGCCCTCAGTATCTGAAAATCACCTAATATTAAAGGACGGCACCCTTCACAGATTTCCGGATATTTCAATGCAGTCAGGACAATCTCCGGACCGATCCCGGCAGGATCACCCATTGTAATACCGATAACAGGTCGTAAGTCGTTCATGTTTTTAACCACTTTTATATATGTTTTTAAAACCTTATCTCGGTCTTAATTTTTCCTCTGGATAAATCTTCCGGTGAAAAACGGCCTGAAATACTTTCGTTGCTATTATTTAGGTTTTCATTAAAATATTATATGATAAATTGACTGTATAATAAAATGACTAACCAAAAAGTTCAGTATACTACACACTGTGGTGATGATGATCAATTAAATTACAAAAAAAAATATGCGATTTTAACTCAAAACCCAATATGTTGTGTTGTAATGGAAGTGAACATCAATTAGGCTAAAAATAGAAGAAAAAAGAAGATATTCGAAGAAAAACAGAGATATCTTTAATGTTATTTTTTTTATAACAACCATGGATACCCTTAAAATATTTAAAAAAAAACGAATATGGTAAAAGGTTGTATTTAAAGATGCTTGCTCACCGTACATATAAAAAAAGTAATGGTTACAGCTAAATATAAATTGTTCATAACTGAAATATTTACAGATGTAAAACCCTAATCATCCGGTTTGACACTTGCGAAATATTCCCATAAACAGATATCACTTTTTTAAAAGAGATTTTAAATAATTTGTGCTAAACCTCCCTAACTGAAAGATTTCTTAGATATTTCTTAGTGTTTTTAACAATTTGTATTGATTTTGCGATTTGTCGGTTAATATATCGATTGGAAGATAGAGTACCTGATCCTATGGAAGAAATTTGGAATGATGTAAAAAACTCGTTAAAGGAACATATCCCGGGTCACAGCTTCAGGATGTGGATCGAACCGATTAAATTCTATCAGAACCGGGATGGTAATATGATACTATCCTGCCCTAATTTTTATTCTAAGAAACGGGTTCAGGATTATTACGGATCTATTATTGAATCAGCCGTCGTCAAAACTCTGGGAAAAACGTGTGATATTTCGATCATTGCTTCCAGCGGGAAAGAGACCGTTCAAACGAAGAATAATGGGAACACCCAGCTTGCGTTACCCACGATGAGTGTTCAGCCGCACAGCGGTCGTCTTTTAAGAAAAGATTTTACCTTTGATCAGTTTGTTGTGGGCGACAACAATGACTTTGCTTATTCCGCTTCCCTGTCACTGGCATCGAGACAGGGCACACATCAAAGATCACTGTTTTTACTTTCAAATACCGGTATGGGAAAAAGCCACCTTTCCCAGGCTATCGGGCATCACATTTTAACGGAGTCTCCATCCGAGCGTGTTTATTATACGACCGCGGAAGATTTCAGCAATGAAATGGTACACGCGTTTCGTCATGACTCCATTGAAGAGTTTAAGGGAAAATATAGAAGCGGATGCGATGTACTGCTTATTGAAGATGTTCATTACCTGAGCGGTAAGGATCGAACACAGATTGAGCTGGCAATGACATTTGATTCTTTATTTGAAGCAGAAAAAAAGATTATCTTTTCAGGATGTTATCTCCCATCCGAAATACCAAAACTTAATGACAAACTTAAATCGTGCATGTCGTGCGGATTGATATCAAACATAGAGCCTCCCAATTTTAGAACCAGAATACGAATTATACAAAAAAAATCGGCCGCAAGAAACATAAGTATTCCCGCACAGGTCATTGATTATCTGGCTGCTGAGCTGACAGAAGATGTGCGACAGCTGGAAAGCGGTCTTGTAGGTGTTCACGCGAAATCTTCCCTTTTGGGTATGCCGGTAGATCTTGATCTTGCAAAAAGTGTTGTAAAGAACATCATCCGTCAGCGTAAGAATATTACGATTAATACCGTTAAAAAACTTGTGAGCAAATATTACAAGGTTTCTGTAAAGGAAATTATTTCGCGTTCCAGGAAACAGGGTATTGTGCGGCCAAGACAGATTGCGATATATCTTTCACGAAAATATACAGATTCTCCTCTTGAAACGATTGGAAAAAGCTTCAACAGGTATCATGCAACAGCTCTTCATTCGATTGCGGCCATTGAAAAGGGAATCAAAGAGAATATATCTCTTCGAAAACAAGTGAAATACCTGAGTAATAAACTGGACAAAGGGACTTTTTAAACCCGATTTAGATTTATGGTATAAATGGCATTATCTGATAGTATCTATAAAAAACTGCGCCGTATTACAGGAGAAGATAACTGCAGCCGTGACATGGAGGATCTTGCCTGCTATGCCTATGACGCGACAGCAAAAATATTTTTGCCGGACGCTGTTATTTTTCCCGGAAATCAATCTGAAATATCATCAATATTAAAATTAGCCAATACTGAAGGATTTTATGTCATCCCGCGAGGATATGGTTCTGGAATGACCGGCGGATCTCTTGCGGTGAAAGGCGGTGTTATCATTGCCATGACACGCCTGAACCGTATCCTGAAGATCGATAGGGAAAATCTTGTTGCGTATGCTGAACCGGGAGTTGTGACAGCCGATTTTCATAAGGCGGTTGAAAATGAGGATCTTTTTTATCCGCCGGATCCCTCGAGTTCAAAATTTTCCACACTGGGCGGTAATCTTTCCGAATGCGCGGGAGGTCCCCGTGCTGTAAAATATGGTGTAACAAAAGACTATGTCCTGGGGCTTGAGGCGGTACTACCCACGGGAGATTTAATCAAAACCGGTGTGCAAACCGTTAAAGGTGTGGTCGGTTATGATTTAACCCGGCTTCTGGTCGGATCTGAAGGAACTCTTGGAATCATTACCCGTATTACACTAAGGCTTTTACCGCTTCCCAGGCAGGTGAGAACCATGACCGCTGTGTTTGAGAAAATGGAATCCGCCGCGGAGGCGGTCTCTGGAATTATTAAAAATTCCATTATTCCGCGTACCATAGAATTTATGGATCAGGCGGCAATAAAATGTGTTGAGAAATATCTGGATATTCAGCTGTTTCGCGATGCCGGTGCCATGCTTTTGATAGAAGTTGATGGAAGCCCGGACGAAGTTGAGGGACAAATCAGGCAGTTAGAAGATCTATTGAATGGTTATCATGCAAAACAGGTCAAAACGGCAGCCACAAAGGAAGATGCCGAGAAGCTATGGAAAGCCCGTAAGACAATTTCACCCGCATTATTTACTTATGGACCGGACAAAATAAATGAAGATATTGTGGTTCCCCGAAGCAAAATACCTGAAATGGTAAGAAAGATTAAGTCTTTGAAGAATAAGACAGGTCTGACCATTGTCAGCTTCGGACATGCCGGGGATGGGAATATTCATTTTAATATTATGCTGGATAAAAAGAACAGTGAAGAATTGAAAAAAGCAGAAGCCACAGTAGGAGAGTTGTTTGATTTTACATTGGAGCTGGGTGGGACCATTTCGGGTGAGCATGGTGTCGGGATAACCAAACGGCCTTATCTGAACAGGGAATTAGGCCCTGTGGAGATCGATCTGATGAAAAAGATTAAAACGGTTTTTGATCCAAATGGCATATTAAATCCCGGTAAGATATTTCCGGAATGAGACGGTTTCGTAAAAAGTTCAAATTCAAGGCGTGCAAATTTCGTAGTCATGAAGCGTGCTTATCGGACCCGCCCTGTTAAATCTGTCTTTTTATTTAACAGAGGAGTTGAATGATTGCGAAATGCAGCACAACGCAGAAGTTGGACTTTTTACGAAACCGTCAAACGTTGGGATATTATTCATCGTGTCAGATGCCGGTATTTAATTCTGTGGGGTTGATCTGCCGCTTTTCCAAGTCTTTTTTTTCGGTCCGCTTCATAATCCGAGTAATTTCCTTCAAACCACATTACCGTGCTGTCTCCTTCAAAAACGAGCATGTGTGTGGCGATGCGGTCGAGAAACCAACGGTCATGGCTAACAAGAACCGCGCATCCGCCGAAATTTTCCAATGCGTCTTCCAGGGCCCTCATGGTGTTTACATCCAGATCATTTGTCGGTTCGTCAAGCAGCAGAACATTAGAGCCTTTCTTTAAAATACATGCCAGATGTACACGGTTACGCTCACCGCCTGAAATCATATTCACTTTCTTCTGCTGGTCAGTACCTGAAAAATTAAACCTTGAAACATATGCCCGGGAATTGACTTCCAAATTTCCGAGCTGAAGGGTGTCCATGCCTTCGGAAATAACTTCCCAAATGGTTTTTCCGGGATCAAGCGTATCGCGTTCCTGGTCAACGTAGGCAAGGTTTACCGTATCACCGATTTTTAATGATCCGGAATCGGGTTCTTCTTTTCCGGTTATCATATTAAGCAATGTTGTCTTTCCGGCTCCGTTGGGTCCGACCACACCGACAATGCCACCCGAGGGGAGTGAAAAATTCATACCTTCAAATATAATGCGGTCACCATATGTTTTACTCACATTGTC
>JAUVGT010000336.1 GCA_030593645.1 Deltaproteobacteria bacterium | reverse complement strand
AAAGCGTTCTCATTAAAAGGCACTGTTACAGGACTGCTCGGAAGCATTACCATTGCGGTATTCTTTTGGAACAAGATAAACCTGCTTGAAGCTGCTTCTTTGACCTTTTTATGTACAGCCGTCAGTTCATATCTGGCCATGAATTTTACCGGTTCTACACCGTATACATCCCCTTCGGGTGTAGAAAAAGAAATGAGAAGAGCCATGCCGCTTCAGGCAGCCTCCCTGCTTATTGCAAGCATCAGCTGGGTATGGGCCGGGTTCTTATAAAAAGTGATAAGTGAAAAACTGAGGAAGCAATTATGAAAATTTTTAGATATCTTCCGGGTGTATCCACCTTGAAATTTGATCCCGACCTGTGTACAGGCTGCGGAACCTGCATGCAGGTATGCCCGCACGGTGTATTTATCAGAGAAAGCAAAAAGGTAGAAATAGACGATTTCGACGGCTGCATGGAATGCGGCGCATGCGCGTTAAACTGTCCGGAAAGCGCGATCACCGTGAATCCCGGTGTGGGATGCGCGAGTTATATAATTAAGACATGGGTCAAAGGGAAGGACGCTGCCGCCTGCGGTGATATTGAATGTTGTTAAACCGGATGCATGCAATTGTAAAACTTTATCCGAAAGTGATTTAAAAACCTCCTCTCAAGCCCAATTTCATAAGAAAAGGATGGATTTGATTCGGCCTTTAATGGACGCCCCAACACCTGATTGTCGAAGATTCCGTCTTAAACGGAGAATGTGCAGGTTAATCATAAAAACCATTCCTCAGTATTAGTTTTATATAGACAGTTATCATTATATTAGAGTATAATATTTACTGATAACGTACTCTCCTTTTAAGTATCTTGTCTCCTTTTAAGTATCTTGCAAAAAGACCTATGGTGAAATCGCAGTTTAACCCGGTTGATAGTGATCGAAGAAAAGCCGCTTTTCTAACGGATCAGAATTCTCAGGATAAATTGACACCCAAAAGATGACGATTTCGTAAAAAGTTCGTTTACCCGTCACTCCGGTGGAGACCGGAGTCCAGACGTATTCGAAATTACAGAATTCTCTAAAAGGGCAATAAGAATGTTTACAGGCATTCGAAAAAAAAAGATCGTATTAAAAAACAAATTTTCCGGCTGGATGACAGCCGTTCTTATTATATTGTCCCTGGCAGTCGGGGCGCATTTTACAGTCAGCTGCGGATCCGGTGAAAATCCAAAGAAAAGGGAAAAAGTAACGCTTGGAATTTCAAAATCATTTTTGTCAATTCCGATATATATCGCCGATACGCAAGGCTATTTTGCTAAAGAGGGTCTTGATGTGACCATCATTGAATATACCAGCGGCAAGCTTGCCATGAAAGGGATGTTCGCCGGAGACGTCGATCTATCCACAGTAGCGGATATACCGATCGTGTTTAACGGTTTTAAGCGGCAGGATTTTTTTGTCTTTGCTACCTTTACGCAATCATATCATTTTGTTGGAATAATCGCGCACAATGGCAGGGGAATTGAGACCGGTACCGATTTAAAAGGTAAAAAAGTGGGAATAAACAGGGGCACTTCAAGCCATTTTTACCTGGGTGTATTTCTGATCAATCATGGTTTGTCAGCTTCCGATGTGGACATTGTTGATTATGAAACACCTGATCTTCCAAACGCCCTGCATAATAACGAGGTAGACGCGATTTCCGCCTGGCAGCCATACTCCCAGGAGACGATACGATTATTGCAGGGGAACGCCATGCAATTCCCGGATTCGGAAATCTACCGGACTACTTTTAATCTGGTGGCCATGAAAAACTTCGCAGGGGAGCATCCTGAAATTCTTGAAAAACTGCTCAGGGCACTCGATAAGGCTGTTGTTTTCATCAAAACCAACGAAGATGAATCACATGAAATAATAGCGAAAATATTCCAGTTTGATAAAAGCGTTGTGAGCACGGCCTGGCCCGACTTTGGCTTTAAAATCATTTTAGATCAGTCATTGCTTCTAAGTTGGGAGGAAATCGCCCGGTGGATATTAAGAAACAAGCTGGCAAACGGGAAGACCGTTCCCAATTATCTTGATATTATTTATCTGGATGCCCTTAAGAAAATAAAACCCGGATCTGTCACCATCATTCATTAGGAAGTCGCTGTGAAAATTAAAACCAGATTAAAGTTTTGTATCATTTTATGTTCCGTCTTTATTATATTTATGGGCTCATGTTTTTATATAGTAATCACGAAATTAAACAGTAATATCCGGGCCGAGGGAATCATTGCCAACATAGTCAAAAACATTTCCGAACTGGATATCGTGACGCATGAGTTCCTGGCACATCCCGGCAAGCGCCCGTTGGTTCAGCATGAATTAAAATACGCTTCTTTATCAAAACTACTGGAACAGTCGACAAGCGAATTTAAAGATCCCATGGAACAAATCCTCTTGAGTGATATATTTAAGAACCTTGAGCGTTGCCATACTGCTTTTAACAGGCTGGCTGCAAGTACAGAAAAACAAACCGGAACCGGCGGGCAAAATGATAACCGCTCTTTGGAATTGGAAGATAGATTAACCGGTGAATTAATAATGAAGTTACAGCAAACCATTACACCGATCTTTATGCTGCAGCAGTTAACTGAAACCAACCTGCAAAATATCAAACAAAAATACGGCTGGACGGTCGCTGTCTTCACCGTATTGTTTACACTGCTTATTTCCGGGATACTGCTCTGGATCAACCGGAGTATTGCAAATCCAATCTCAGAACTTGAAAAAGGCATTCAAATTGTAAGTACCGGAAACCTGGATCATTGTATTGGTACAGCCGCGAAAGATGAAATCGGTCAGCTGTCGAGAGCGTTTGATATGATGACGGAAAAGTTAAAGAGCAGTATTGTATCACGCGATAAATTGGAAAAAGAAATTAAAACGCGAATGCAGACGGAAAAAGAACTGAATGAAAACACCCAGCAATTACAAACCATCTTAAACCATGCCCCACTTGTACTTTCAGCCGTAAATCGCGAAGGTGAGATCATTTTATCAGAGGGGAAAGGACTGGAGGCACTTGGTCAAAAACCCGGCCAATCCGTAGGAATCTCGGCATTTGACTTCTATAAAGATAGCAACCCTGAAATACCCGAACATATCCAAAAAGCAATGGCCGGTAATTCTATCAGGGCTGTTGTGGAAATAGCCGGGGAAGTTATGGATGTATACTATGAACCCTTTTTTGTAGAAGGTGGTAAGATCGGCGGGGTAGTGGCTGTTTCCAATAACATCACCGAACGGAAACATGCTGAAAAGGCCCTGGCAAAAAGCGAGATGTTCCTGAGATCCGTGGGACGAATGGCGAAGGTGGGCGGATGGGAGCTCGATACTGACTCCCTTGAGGTTCGTTGGACAGAGGAAACGTTTCACATACACGAGGTTCCCGTAAACCGGCTACCGTCTCTTGATGAAGCGATCAGGTTTTACTCTTCCAAAGAACGTCCAAGATTAGAGCAAGCCATTAAACGCGCGGTTGATCAGGGAAAACCCTATGATATGGAAATGCAATTAATTACAGCCAAAGGAAACCGATTGTGGGTCCATACCATCTGTTACCCTCAAGTCGTGGACGGAAAAACGGTTAAACTCGTCGGTACTTTTCAGGATATCACCGACCGTAAGCAGGCTTATGAAGAAAAAGAAAAACTCGAATCCCAACTTCGGCAAGCACAAAAAATGGAAGCCATCGGAACTTTAGCAAGTGGAATCGCGCATGATTTCAATAATATCCTTGGGATTATTATTGGCAATACCGAATTGGCATTAGATGATATCCCCGATTCAATGCCTGTCTATGACAACATTGATGAAATAAGAAAAGCCGGCTTGCGGGGCAGAAATATTTTACGGCAGCTTCTTAATTTTGCGCGAAAAACAACATTTGAGCGTAAACCGCTAAAGCTTACTCCGAGTATAAAAGATTCGTTAAATTTTTTGCGATCGTCTCTCCCCACAAGTGTCATTATACAAAAAACTTTTCAAACAACTCATGATACCATTCTCGCCGATGCCACGCAAATCAACCAGATCATGCTCAATTTGTGTGCGAATGCTTCTCATGCCATGGAGAAAACCGGGGGTGTTCTGGAGATCGGGCTAAACAATGTCGTACTGGGAAAAGATTCAGATTCATTGGGTCTTGGTTTACCACCCGGCCTCTATGCCCGGCTAACAGTGAAGGATACGGGTGAAGGAATCCCCCATGAAAATCTTGACCGAATATTCGATCCGTATTTTTCTACAAAGGAAATCGGAAAAGGCTCCGGAATCGGATTGTCAGTGGTGCACGGGATTATCAATAATCATAAAGGCGCCATTTCAGTGGAGAGCCGTATCAGGAAAGGAACCCGGTTTAATATCTATTTCCCTGTTGTAGAAGAAAAAGTTGCTCTTAAATCAAACATTGCTGAAAAAGAAAAACCGCTCACCGGAAATGAAAAAATTCTTTTCATTGACGATGAAAAATCGATAGTGAAGGTTGGCCGTGAAATTCTTGAACGTCTAGGGTATCAAGTTGAAGCCCAACAGAATCCTGTGAGTGCTCTTGAACTGTTTCGATCCAAACCTGATCAGTTCGATCTTGTAATTACGGATTTGACTATGCCCCATATGACAGGAGAAAAACTTGCAAAAGAAATTTTAAACCTGCGCAAAGATGTACCTGTTATATTATGTACCGGTGACAGCCAAAGTATTGATGAAACACTGGTGAAAAATGCAGGTATTAAAAAATTTATTGAGAAACCATTCATGACGCTCAAATTCGCGAAAGCGATTCGGGAGGTGCTTGATAACGAAAAGACGGGCATATAACAGGCCGTATCCTTACGGCGAAAATGAAACTCAAATGCAAAAAACAATGTTCAAACAGATTCCGGAAGAGAGAGCCGGCCTGATAAGCCGGAATGCATAAAATGTAAACTTATTTTTACGCAAACCCTAAGGACTCGCGAACTTTTTAATTCTGACATTTCTCTTTCATATCCTTCCTGGCTATTATTTTTTCTAAAACACCGGCCACATTATGACCGTCAGCATAATCGATAAATCTCGGCATCAATAAATGGCTCTTATTAATAGAAACCTTATCGCAATTCTGCAGAACAAGAATCACATTAATACCGTCCAGTAAATCTCTTATTGAAAGCAGCTCCAGAAGCTGTTTATTGTTTTGAGCGAGCAGCACGGCCGCGTCGATCTCCCTGGGTAATTGATGAACCCTTTGGTAAAGCTCCTCAATCGTTTGAAAAGTCTGTAAACGTTCAGGTGAAACCTTTGATTCCACGGCTTCCAGAAGCCGCCTGCACACTATTTCATTTCCACCGTTTGCGTATAAAATTACGTTCATGGCATATCACTCTTGATGGTCTCGTTTCACGTTAATCCGGAATAAAACGAGTTTCCTTTTCTCTCATTTTTTATTTTATAAAATTCAGCGGTTTTTAATAGCTTCTTTAAAGTCGCTCGGTTGAGTTTGGTACTATACCTCTGTTTATCGTTG
>JAUVGT010000223.1 GCA_030593645.1 Deltaproteobacteria bacterium | reverse complement strand
AGGAGATGGGTGAATTCGGCTGGACACTTTGCATGCTGCCAACAGATGCACTGGTGAAACATTCCGGCCTTTCTATAAAACAATATACCAATCAGATCGTAAATGCCTGTTTTTTAAATAAAACTGATCCTGTTGCCATGTGGAAAGAAATATTTAAAAACGCGACCCGTATAAAAAAATGGATGAACAGTATGAAAGTAATAAAATATCATATTGAATCTAAAAACACCGATCTGATGATCACTCCAGGTAAAAATCGGAAGTGGATTGGTATTTCAGGTCACAATATTCCAAGTTTTGAGCTTTTTATTTCACCGGATTGGCGCGGAACAGAAGGAAAATATTTCGCGAATTTACCATCATATCAAAGCGGTAATTATGTAAAGAATCTAAAAATAGAGTTTAAGAAAGGATCAGCCGTAAAAATAAAAGCTGAAGAAGGTGAAAATTTTTCTAAAAAAGTTCTGAAAATGGATGAAGGCGCGAGTAAACTCGGAGAGTTTTCTCTAACAGATACACGCTTTTCTAAAATTAATAAATTCATGGCAAACACTCTTTTTGATGAGAATTTTGGCGGCAAACAAGGCAACTGCCATGTCGCTCTTGGAGCATCATATTCTGATACGTATGATGGTGATCCTTCCAAACTTACAAAAGCCAGAAAAAAGCAGCTCGGGTTTAATGATTCCGCGCTTCACTGGGATATAATCAATACAGAAAGGAAAACAGTCACAGCATATCTGGCAAACGGTAAGAAAGCAGTCGTTTATGAAAATGGAAAGTTCAAGTATTAATTTTGATGGTCTCGTAAAAAGTCCGAATTAGACGATTTCGTAAAGAGTTCAAATTCAAGGCGTGCAAATTTCGTAATCATGAAGCGTACTTATCGTACGTTGAATGATTGCGAAATGCAGCACAACGCAGAAGTTGGACTTTTTACGAAACCGTCAATTTTATCAATTATATGTGTGAGGTAAAATAAAATATGTCTGGATCAATAGCAGAAATAAAAGAATTATGTAAGCAGGAAATGAACGATGTGATTGCAATCAGAAGACAAATCCATATGTATCCGGAAACTGGATTTGAAGAATTTGAAACTGCTAAACTTGTTGCCGAACAACTTTCAAAACTGGGATTAAACGTCAAAACAGGAGTTAATCAAACTGGTGTTGTTGCGGATCTGGATATTTCCGCAGATAAAAAAAGGATCGCTTTGCGTGCGGATATGGATGCGCTGGATATGGATGAAGTATCCACTAAACCATATGCCTCCAAAGTCAAAGGGAAAGCCCACATGTGCGGTCATGATTCACATACAGCAATGCTGATTGGCGCTGCGAGGGTTATCTGCAAGCTCAAAGATAAACTGAATGTGAATGTAAGATTTATATTCCAGCCAAATGAAGAGCAGCTTCCGGGGGGTGCTGCCGGTATGATTGAAGAAGGCGTGCTTGATCATGTGGATGAAATCTATGGGCTTCATGTATGGGCGGAATTATTTACAGGACAGTTTGCCATATGCAAAGGTGCGGCCCTGGCCCAGCCGGACACATTTGATATTGAGATTTCAGGAAAAGGAGGACATGCTGCCTCTCCCCATGAAACCAATGATCCAATAGTTGCAGGAGCTCATTTCATTACAATGGCACAGACCATTATATCACGATCCGTGGATCCTCTTGATCATGCGGTTGTAAGTATCACCCGATTTCATGGCGGTACTGCGGATAATGTGATTCCGGAAAAAGTAAAAATTCAGGGAACAGTACGGACATTTACACAGGAAATGCGGGAATATATAAAACAAAGAATGGATGATATACTTTCAGGCGCGGCAAAGGCATTTAAGTGTGACTATTCATTTTCATTCACCAATGGCTTCCCGGTCACACGTAATCACGAAAAAAACACAGAGAAAATCTTAAAATTACTGCCAGAAATCGCGGTAAAAGACGATATTCTGTACCCCTATAAACCAAGCCTGGGAGGAGAAGATTTCGGATATTATACTCAAAAAATTCCCGGCTGTTTTATCGTTTTAGGCTCAACAAGCAGGAAGGAAAAAATAATGCCAATCGCCCATCATCCTGAATTTGATATTGATGAGGAATGCATGGTGTACGGGATGATGCTGCATGCGGCCATTATCCTGAGAGACCTTTGAAAGCGGGCATTACTAATAAAAAGATGAACGTTGAACATCGGTTTGTCCAAAACTATAAGAAATAATACAAAGTGCCTAAAGTTCCAGAACTTTAGGCACTTGTAAATCCCCTTATGGGGGTGATCCACCGCCGCTAAAGCTATGGCGGACAAGTCAAAGCCGGGCCCTTTGGGCTCCGATTTTTACTTAACAACCCTCAATCTATGACTGTCCCGGAGTTTTTTCCACAACTCCTTTAGAATGATGGAATATTCTTTTTTATCTTCAGGACCAATACCTGTTTTAATCTTAATATATGAGCTGAAAACAAAATCCAGTGATTCAACATTGCTCAGTTCCATATTAGCGATGCCGATTTTTTCTTTAAGAGATAATTTCGAAATGAGATCATCTACTATTTCTTTAACAATAGCCGGCTCAGCAGCCTGGAATTTTGGATATTGAGTCAGAATGATGTGATAGGTACTTTGGATGATATTACAAACTTTGGTGTAAATTTGAGGATCTTCGCTTGCTCTTGATCCTGCGATATTGAGTGTGCCAATTCTATTCATTGAAATCCACCTGGATAGTGTTTGAGCCACATTGAATTCCGGTATTTCATCTAAATCGAAATGCAGACACGGTTTGTTATGTTTCCTGGCAAGTTTGATAGTCAGGGCGGAGCCGCCGGTAAGACTGCCATGGCTGAATATGATTGTCCCGTCAGAATCGATGACATTTTGTTCGGTGCGTTTCGGATAACTGGATGTGGGCATTTCCTTTAATTCATATTTGTCCGGCAAAATACCATTTTCCGTCATTCTGCCTTTGGGAATCCAGCCGCCGTGGGGGATGCCGAGTTTGACTGCAGTGTCAAGGGCTGCCTGATCAGCGCCGATTTGTCCGCCTGAGATTATTTTTTTTAGCATAATATCAATTTGCTTGAGAAAAAAGCATAGTTCTTAGAAGCAAGTTCAAAACCTTCAAAATCTTCAATACTATTTCTTTTTACTAAAATCAATACGACTTTGTTTGTAACAGGAATCTGTATCAAAAATATGAATCAGATTTGATGGTGAGGAATGTCCTCACAGCTTTATCTATTTGAAAAAATGTTAAAAATTTGATATTAATATGAATAGAACTAAACAGAACGTGTTGTAGTATGGAGAGTTATTTGGTTTTTTAAGGACGTCTATCAGAACATCGGGGAAGTAGATTCAGGCGGGGAGCAAATACGAATGAAAATCGGTGTAATTTCAGACATTGAGGGTAATGACAAAAAATTGGATAAGGTTATTAATGAACTTGATGAATGTGATTTGGTTGCCAATCTAGGGGACAGTGTCGGAGACAAAGGGGATTCTAATGCGGTTCTTGAATTGCTGAATCAAGACAAGGTTAAATCCGTACTTGGGAATCATGATCTGGAAATAATATTAAATAAAGATATTGCACCTGAAAAATTTTTAGCCCCGATGATTTATAATTCCCCGGACTCTTTTGAAACCGATATAAAACTGTCAAAAACGAATTTTAATTTCCTAAAAAAATTGAATCTCGGGTTTAGGGTCAATCACAATGGAAATGTATATAGTTTTTATCATTCATATTATAGTCAATATAAAGGGAATACTTTTTTTGAATACATTGATAAAGGCAATGCCGAAACTCTTTTAAAATTATCAAAGAGCGATATTATATTTATTGGGCACAATCATATCCCGGAAATTTTTCGGATTAAAAAGAACGATATCAATCAAAAACGAATAAAAGAATCAGTTACAATACCACTTGAGACTGGTTTCAAGTATATCATTAATGTGGGAAGTGTCGGAGCTTCACGAGATAAAAAAATCGAATATAGCTATGCGGTTGTTGATACAGTAAAGACAAAAATCAGTTTAATTGTGAAAAGAAAATGAATGGTTTCAGTATTTCTTGAGGCAAGTCCCGGGTTATTGGAAGAATCAACATAAAGCACCTGCCCCCCCATTGTCCTATTGATCCAGGCGATTTAGCCGCCGGAAATCTTTACTGTATATCCGTGTTTCCTGATCTCATCCAATAGGGTTTTCCGGTGATCCCCCTGGATGACAATAACGCCATCCTTAACGGCACCGCCGGCACCGCACCGGCGTTTTAATGTTTTGGCAAATTTTTTTATTTTCCCGTTATCAAGCGGTACTCCGAAGACGGCTGTAACTGTTTTGCCTTTGCGTCCTTTAACTTCCCGGCGAATCCGGATGATGCCGTCGTTGGGGTAGCCTGCCGGCTGCTTACCGGTTTTAACACCCTTCTTTTTTTTGCAGACACATGCGGAAACCGGCTTGCCGCATTCAGGGCAGATTCGTCCTGTTTCTGTTGAATAGACCAGGCGATTATCGTTCATATTTTTCTTTTATAGAATTTTGTGTATTATTTCAAAGCGGTCAAATGGCGGCATAACACAGGCCCCCTGGAACCGATCCTTAGCCATATCCAGTATGTCCTTTGCCTGGGGTTAATGCCCTGAGCCACCGGATTGGTGATAGCGGATTGCGCTTTTATAATGGGGAAGCTTACCGAAGATCAGGTTTTGTGTCAATATTTTTGGGTACACGGTATTTCGCGGGGGTCTTGAAAGGGCTTCTACTATGGCAAATTATTTTTTGCATAGTAGTCAGCAGAAGACCCCCCGGGATTTCGCGCGGCCGGCCTGTGAAGACCCCGCCCTGCCTAAATATTATTCTGTTTTCATTTTTACTTTTGGGGTAAGGCGATTTTTATAGGTACCGGGAGTTCTTTTTTTGTAGCGCAGATAATGGCTGCTGGGTAAGCTCAACTCGAAGGTCGCGTCCTTACGAAACAATTCCGAATCCTCGGATTCAAGATACAGGCGAAAGTTTTTATGCCGGATGTAATGATTGGGATAGTTGTATGATTCCAGTGAAAGGGCTTTCCAATAATTACCCTCTTGCCACAGGGGTTGTGTAATTCGAAATGAGGCATCCTCTTTAAACAGTTCTTTGTCTGGACTGCTTTCAAATCGATCCAGTTTTATTTGAAAGTTTTCATGTCTGAAATAATATCCTGGATAATTGTAAGATTCCAGGGACACATAGCCCGGACCGTTTTTTGACAACGCGGGAACGATATTAAATATTGCGCACTCTTCGTCCTTATCCGTATCAATTTTCGCAATGACACCGGTTCCATCCAGATGCTGGAAATAGTAGCCATAGTAATTATTCGCCATAAAAATGCGTTTTCCCAGATATGGAGTGTAAACAATTTTCAGAGGATTATCGCCGAAATGGTCACGGAGATCATAGCAGATATATGGACTCCCGGCCGCATCAAGGGTGATGGCATTGTGATAACCATTGTACCGGGTACTGCCGTCTATGGTCACCGGTTGATCGATGCCGATGGCGGTGTATTTCATGGCGTAATGATTATTACTATTATCCTGGTAACAGATGTGAGGCCGGCCCATTGAATCCACAGCAAGGGAGCTGCGTCCTCCTATACTCTGTGTACCGGAAGCAATGGTCTGATATTCAATTCTAAGGGTGTTTGGGTTGTATTTTGCGTATTTGAATGAATTGCTGTTTCGGTCATGATAACTGAAATGGATAATCCTGTTTTGACTAACGCCAAAGCCGATTGTTTCGGTACCCACGGATCTGGAACCCACAGGGACAAAATTCCATTGGTTTGAATCCGGACTTTTATAAGCATATATCAGTTTTATATCCGGATTGGCATAGGCCATATGGATTCCGCCGGAACTATCGGCCTGAATGGCACAGATCCGTGCATTAAAAGGCAGATAACCATTTTCAGCCACAACATGGAACGTCCAGTTTATCTCGTTGACTCCCCGGGTGGCATATTTAACAATTCCATTGTCCTGAATATAGGCCAGATGCAAACGGCCCGAAGGTTCAACATACAGGGCCGGAATATGACCGGGCTCGATCGGTTCAATTGTCCATCCTGATGTGCCGGCCGCACTGTGGGCATAGTACAAACCCTGATCTTTTTTTTCGTAACATATATGCAGTGTCCTGCCGGCATCAATCCCGATCACCGGGTTCGAATTATTCCCACCCGCATCAACAACAGTCGTGAAAGGAAAACCCGGCGGCATGTAATCACCATTGTGATGGGTATACATAATTCGTTTCTGATTATCCTCATAGGTGATATGCGCGCCTCTCACCGGATCACCGGCGGCAGAGATATATCCAAAATCTCCTACAGAAGTATTTCTAACTTCATCCGCGCGCCAGGTTTGAGAGGATGTTGTTAAATAGTATTGTCTTCTTGTATTTTGCCTGTCGAAGTGTGAATAGACCGCATGCAGGAAATCAGATGTATCCGCAGCGAGCTTAACCGGACCCAAAGCCGCACCTGAACCGGACTCAACATCCAGCAGCTTTACATCTTGAATGCGCCAGCCATTTCCCGGATTGGTCGCGTGTTTTAAGTACGATCGACCCTGGTAAACGATGTGCGGAAGACCGTGTGAATCTACTGCTATGGCACAGGTGTGATGGCGCCGGACTTCCCATTGATCTATAACGTCGGTTTGCCATGTACCGGATTTATTGTTTGCGTACACGAGGGCCAAAGAATAAGGCTGTGCGGGATAATTGGATTTAATATAACTGATGTGGGTGAAATTCGACGGATCAATGGAAATATCCAGTGAGGGGGCATTATTATTATAACCATAAAGACTGCTCACTGGTCTGATTTGCCATTGATTCTCATTAATGAGTTTGGCGGCATATTTAAGATCACGGCTGTTCCGTTCATAGTAGGCAATATGCACCGTCCCGGCATCATCCGCCGCCATGGCAATGTCTCCCGTAATCGATCCGGAATTATCAACCGTAAAGACCACCCAGCGTCCACTTATGGATGTGACATAATAGAGTGTCTGGTCCCGGATGAAGCTCACATGGATTTTTCCTGCGTGACCAGCTGCAATAGAGTTTTGAAGACATGCCCCGTTGTAGAGGTCGATAATCTCCCATTTTCCCGGGTTGTCAGATACCGCAAGCTTTAAGCTGTCAGCCGTAGAATATAGGATATATACTTTACCTGTGGTCGTTACGGTAATATCAAAATGTTTTAGAATAAAGTTGCTGTCAAAAGCGGTAACGGTATTCTCTTTCCAGTATCCTGAGCTGTTTGTTTTATATCGAATTGTATGGGTGGCCATGTCCACATAGCAGACATGCTGGAAATTGGATGAATCGGCCGCAATGGAAAATTTATCAGCCAAAACCCCTTCCATATTTTCGGAATTGACCAAACGGGTTTTCCAGTTTGGCATCGGGATAGCGGCATAACCTGAAAAAGCCGGGATGAACAGAATGATACTAAAAAAGTTGATTAGAAAAAGCCAGAACCATTTTTTCATTTTATTTCTCCTTAAAATGAATTCTTTTTGATTGGTTTTTCCTCAGATTGTATGGGTTTTCAGTATGTGCTGTTTCAAATATAATCCAATCGGTGTTTTCAAAAGTACCATAGTGGAATCAGGGAATAAGCGCAATGAAATGAATCACACAATACATGTGAAAACCGTCACATGTAATTCCCGGAGTTCTAATTTTTCTTCTTTTTCATTAAGCGGGCTTTCCCTGTCACTTTGATTTATTTCTTATGGCAGATGAATCGTTGAATGATAGTGGATCACATAATCCGGGCAGTATGAGTTTTATGAGGTGTACAAGTGATAAATCGATATTTGATAAAGAAGAAAATGTCAAGATAAATGCAGCTGCCGCGGATTTATGAAAAGATATTCGACGGGCATGATCCGGAACAGGAAATCCGGGAACTGGAGAATCATGACCGGTCCGGCGCGGGCCAGCTCACGGAAAGCCCGGGGATATTTATTACACCAATAAAATTTACCCTAACGTTGCATAAATCTTTGGTCCAAAAGCGCTACGCTCGCCCTATATCAGGCCATCAAGAAACGTTGATCCATTTTCAGGACTTCACCGTATGTTAAATACGCTTTCACCCCTGAAAATGGCCCAACGTCCC
>JAUVGT010000415.1 GCA_030593645.1 Deltaproteobacteria bacterium | reverse complement strand
GATGGGATTTCCGTGGTAAACCCGGGACAGTTTGATTCCCTGTTTGAACATATCAAATCCAGGGATCTTGGAGAATCCGTGATCAAACAGATTATTGAACAGCTGGAACAGAAATGCCGCGGTATGGAATCATAAAAAGATCCCTTTTTATTTGACAATCTACAATGGACTGATAAAGTGTATATCAGATCTGTTGAAACCATTTCTATTCAAACGATTATTATTTCATTCTAATCCAGTTATTTGCCTCTAATTTGCGAATTCATGCCCAATCAGAAACTATTGTCTTTATTATCCAATTTGAAACCATTTCCAATCATATCCTTTTTGTAAAGTACATCAATTCTAAGTGATCACTGGTTAACGTCCATCTTAATCCGGGTAAGAAGTGTAAATAAGCGTCGCTTCGGGAGCACTTTCGCTCATTTTATATCAGGAGGACATCCATTTTAAATGGTCATGGTGATAATGACCTGTTGTTTTGTCGTATCGCCCTCCTTTTTCGAAAGTATCGGGTATGTATTGTTTCGTCGTATTGATTTGGGTGTCCTCTTGATTTTCCAATCCGATCATTTTTAAGTGCCCCTGATCATTGTGGCAGGATAAAATATTAAAAGCCTTAGATATGGTTTCAAAACCACTTTTAAGAAAGGAGGCGTGAATACTATGGTTCTAAAACAGGGAGATCTTTTTTGGGGAATGAGTAAGGAATTTGTTAAAGAAGCCATGGAGACAACAATAAAAATAAACATGGGTGAAGGGGAATTTCTATTTAATGAGGGTGATGCTGCCGGATATTTCTACATCCTGCTTACAGGTAGAGTAAAGCTATGTGTTGGGAAGGACTGCCGTGTGGTCTATATTGCAAGGCATGCAGGAGAAATTATTGGGTGGTCAAGCATTATTGGTCGGGATACATATTCAGCTTCCGCAGAATGCCTGGAATCTGCGAACATGGTTAAAGTAGGCAGGGAAGAATTCCTTGGTTTGCTTAAGAGGGATCCAACCAACGAAGCGATACTTTTTAAGCGGCTTTCCGAGATGTTGGGAAATCGACTGCTTGAGGTATATCCTACTATTATTTGATGGTTTTATATGCGATGGATGCGGGAGCGCAGTTGACATTGCCAAATTTACTCTTGAAGACTGAACAAAAAGAAAGCACGTTAAATAAGTTTTCAGTCGTTAGAGTTTTTTCTAAACTCAGTCGGAATGCTTCTTGAGATATTCTTTTAGTTCCGGAAAGAATTTATGGTTGGCACCGGGAAAGGGATATGTTTCGATTTGATCGACTGTGATCCATTTGATGGGCTGCTGATTCATCGATTTGGGCTCGCCGCTTTTTATTCCGCATAAAAAGACGTTTAATTTAATTCTAAAATGGCTGTACGTATGGCTGACCATTTTTAACTTTTTAATCGTTTTGACATTGATGTTCAACTCTTCCCGGCATTCACGTATCACGGCCTGCCCGGGTGATTCTCCATTTTTAATTTTACCGCCCGGAAATTCCCACATGCCGGCCAGATGTCCCTTTGAGGGGCGTTTCTGGATCAGAAACCTGTGTTGATCCAGAATAACGGCAATGGATACATTATAGACAGGTATTTTGGGTTTAGAAGGTTTGTAGGGAATTTCTCCGGTTTGTCCGGTACGATACGCCGCACAGTCAGCATTGATAGGGCAGTGCTCACAGCTCGGAGACTTAGGAGCGCAGACCAAAGCCCCCAACTCCATCATTGCCTGGTTAAAGTCGCCTGGGTTGTCATTAGGAATATAACCGGTCATAATTTCATGAATCTTTTTCTTTGTGGGTCCCTTGCTGACATCATCTTTCATGCCGTAATACCGGGTAATGACTCTGATCACATTACCATCCAAAACCGCTAATGGGAGACCCAAACCAATACTCATTACTGCGGCGAGAATATATGGTCCCACGCCGGGCAGTTTTTTAAACTTTTCGGGTTGATCCGGTATGCTGCCATAAAATTCTTTCATGACCAGCTTTGCCGATCTATACAGGTTGTGACAGCGGTTGTAGTAACCCAGACCTTCCCAGAGTTTTAAGACTTCCTGTTCATCAGCAGATGCCAGGGATTCGATGGTGGGGAAATGTTTGATAAAACGATGATAATACGGAATAACTGTGATAACCTGGGTCTGCTGCAGCATCACTTCCGAAAGCCATATTTTGTAAATATCCCGGGTTTTCCGCCAGGGGAGATCTCTTTTGTTTCGGCCATACCAAATGAGCAGTTTTTTTAGCGGGAATTTTTGTGATTTTGTTTTTGTCATGAAATAGGTGCCCTAAGTTCAAAGTTGTGCTTAATTTTTTACCAATTCGGGAATAACGGTGTCAAGCAGCTTGTAATCTTCAGGGCTATAAAAAAGCGTGCCTGTCCAGATATTTTCATGTTTTATAAAGTTCATCGCAACCCAAACTGAAAAAATAAAAGGCGTTGTGCTGCATGTCGCAATCATTCAACGTACTATAAGTACGCTTCATGATTACGAAATTTGTACGCCTTGAATTTGAACTTTTTACGAAACCATTAATTATCACATAAAATGGACATAATAAATACAAGTATTCACAAAAAAAGGACATATAACTTGACATGTTTCACAAATATATGATTAATATGACTCATGAAACGAGATATCTATCATTTACTGATCGAATGGAAAGAAAGTGTTGACCGAAAACCACTCATCCTGAAAGGGGCAAGACAGGTTGGAAAAACCTATATCTTGAAAGCCTTTGGGGAAAATGAATATCAGAATGTCGCCTATTTTAACTTTGAAGAGGATCCAACGCTAAAGGGATTCTTCCAGGGAAGAATTCAGACGGATAAAATTATTCAGAAACTTTCAATATATCTTGAATCAAGGATTCAACCTCAAAAAACGCTGATCATATTCGATGAGATTCAAAACTCGCCTGAGGCGCTAAACAGCCTGAAATATTTTCACGAGAATGCAAACCAATACCATATTGCCACTGCAGGATCTTTATTAGGGATTAAAGTAGGGCAATCGGCTCCATTCCCTGTGGGGAAAGTAAATTTTTTCGATCTGTTTCCTTTTTCTTTTATTGAATTCATAAACGGCATTGGTAAAGCACGGCTTGGTATGTATCTCAAGAGTAAGAATGATTTTGATCCTATCGAAAACAGCTTTCATGAAGATTTAAACGATTTATTAAGATTGTATTATTACATTGGCGGTATGCCGGAAGCTATACTGAAATATATAACGGAAGGTGATTTAGGGAAAGTAAGACAGGTCCAGACAGAAATACTTACTGCCTATACATTTGATTTTTCAAAATACGCCTCAAAATCCGATGCCATCAAAATTACAAATATCTGGAATGCCATCCCCGGTCAACTGGACAAAGAAAACAAAAAGTTTATGCTTTCTCAGATTTCAAAAAACGCACGGGTCAGAGATTATTTGGAGCCGCTTCAATGGCTGGCAGATGCGGGACTTATCTACAAATCATATAACGTAAAAACTCCGAAAATCCCTCTGAGCGGTTACAAAGAAGAAAAGGTATTTAAATTATTTTTATTTGATATCGGTCTTCTTGGCGCGATGATCGACCTGTCACAGAAAACAATCATAGATGGAAATCGATTGTTTTCTGAATATAATGGTGCGTTCACTGAAAGTTACGTGGCCCAGGAAATAAAAAGCCGTTATCATAAAGATTTGTATTATTGGACATCGAAAAGCTCGGCGGAGGTTGATTTTGTGTTACAGTTTAATGAACAGATATTTCCGTTGGAAGTAAAGTCGGGGTTTAGCAAAAAGAAAAAGAGTCTTAAAATATATGCTGAAAAATATAAATCTCATATATTATCCCGTGCGACGTTGATGAATTTCAAACATGATGGACATTTAAAAAATTACCCGCTATACGGAATCTCCTTATTCCCTATTGAATAATCGATAAGGGAAGTTTTTTTTCAAAGACACAATATAATAAGTGGATCGTCCCTTAAGGGTTCGCGTAAAAATAAATTCACAAATTTTAAGGGCCGAGGCGCCCAGTCGGCAAGGCGCAAAAGCGCGGTAATATCA
>JAUVGT010000238.1 GCA_030593645.1 Deltaproteobacteria bacterium | reverse complement strand
AACTCTTTACGAAACCGTCTGATTCGAACTTTTTACAAGACCATCAATGTTCTATATTCAAAGATTTAACACGGATTATTCGCAATGGATGATTTTTGAGAAATCCGGCTTAATCGAGGACACCCATGCTTTCAAATCATTCCGATGAAATACCCGGCAACAGTCATTACAAAAAAAACTCACAAAAACACATTATATTATTATGGATGGTTATCGCCCTGATAACCATTGGATTTGGTGTATTTAATCATTACTCCAATAAAAACGTTTCTCCGGTCCACACAGGACCCAAGATGGAAAAAGCCGCGACCACCATTATTATGACCGGACGATATGCTATGGGGGCGAAAACGTTTTACTCGATAATGGGAAAAGAGGGGTCTGATGATTTATATCGTAATCTGGCGCTTCAGCTGAAAAACTATTGCCGAAATACCACGGATCAAACAGTCATTGTGCCGTTTATCGCGGAGCTGGCGGGGCAGGATGCGGTGAAGGATTATATGGTCAGGTTAAAGGAAGATTCGGATCTTTCTGAGTCCCTGCTCATGGATCTTGAAAGTTTCCAGAAAATATATGAAAACGGCCCGGATACTCTGGAACAGTATGAGTATGAAAGATTAATCGATCGTCATCAATGGATCGCAAAGGTCGCATTGAGTTTCGGCCTTCCTTCCAGCGATCCGTTCAGGATAGAGGTAATGAGGCCGGCCAAACGTACGTTTACGGTGTTCATTGTTTTTATGAGTGCCGTATTGATGTCAGGGGGCGCCGGGTTGATCCTTCTAATTATTACGATCGTCATGGTCTTAAGTAAGCGTTTGACAGTCGGATTTCCGGCAGACCATATCCCCGGAGTATTTACTAAATCCGCTTTTCTTGAAACAACCGCACTGTTTTTAGTCGCGATCACAGTCATGACTGTGATTGGCGGATTTATACCCAGAATTCTTTTCTGGTTTCTGTACCTGATTTTAACTGTGTTTGCTATTTTATGGCCGTTATTGCGAGGCATGAATCTGAAATCCTTGATGATTGCTCTGGGGTGGCATAAAGGTAAAGGTATTTTCAGGGAAATCGGATCAGGATTCGCGGGATATCTTGCAGGCCTGCCGATCATTATCTGTGGGGCTGTCATCACATTGATCATTGTGAAATATTCAGGAGTACAACCGGGTCATCCGATCGTTCATCAGTTCAGGGATGCAGGGTTTTGGAAAATTGCCAAGCTCCTTTTACTGGCTTGTGTTATGGCGCCTATATTGGAAGAGACCCTGTTCCGGGGAGCCTTTTACAGGCATCTTAGAATTCGGCATTCTGTCTTTTTATCTGCCCTGCTATCCGGCCTGTTTTTCGCGGTAATTCATCCCCAGGGTTTTGCAGCGTTCCCAGCCCTTGGGTCGCTTGGAGCTGTGTTCGCTCTTATCCGTGAATGGCGCGGATCTCTAATCGGATCGATGGTTGCCCACGCGCTGAATAATTTTGTGATTACCATGCTGCTGGTTTTAACGATCTATAATACGTGATGATTCCAATAAGAAGATGAGTTGTAAGAATATTTATTCTGTCCCTTGTGGGTGCCCGAACTTCATACGAAGGAATTTTTTAAAAATGATAAAGATGAGTAACTGCAGCACCGCGGTGGTTGGGTTACTGATAGTTGTTTTATGGTTTCAGTCTCAGGTATTTGCGCGTACCGGTGAGAAATCCAACCCGGAAATTCGGAATATATCGGGACTGTTAGAAAAAGAAAGAAAACGCCAAAAGCTCCCAGCGGTTGCCGCTGTTGTTATCAATGGGGACAAGATCATTGCCCGGGGTGTGGCCGGCGTACGTAAGCTTGGACAGCCGGGTCAGGCAGAGATGAATGACCGCTGGCACATAGGTTCATGCACAAAATCGATTACAGCAACCATGGTAGGGATATTGATAGAACAGGAAAAACTTTCCTGGAACACAACAATTGCCGAAACATTGCCTGATCTGATGGATATTATCCGACCGGAATATCGTAATGTGACCATCGAAATGCTACTGTCCAATCGCGGCGGAATCCGACATGAATGGGATGTCCCGGGACTTTGGGACCGTCTTTGGAAGCGTGAAGGCACACCCGTGGAAGAGCGGCGGAAGATGGCGGAAGTGATGCTTTCTCAACCACCTAAAGTAACACCTGGCGAGTATTTCTATTCAAACTGCGGTTTTGGAATTGCAGGGCATATGGCTGAAGTCATCATGGGAAAACCTTGGGAACAGCTTGTTCGCGAGCTTGTCTTTGAACCATTGGATATGGAGTCTGCCGGATTTGGGGTTACCTGGGAAGGCAGTCCGCCCTCTGATCCCTGGCCCCACAAAGAGGATGGAACCCCGGTCACACCGGGAAAGTTTGCGGATAATCCGCCTTCAATCGGGCCTGCCGGAACCATACACGCTTCAATCAATGATTGGGCAGCTTTCATCATTGATCATCTTAAAGGCTCCCAGGGAAAAAATGGCCGGCTGCTTAAGGCGGCGGCTTATCGTCGCCTTCACCAGGGGCAGCCGATCAAAAATAGCGAACAGGAGTACGCCCTTGGCTGGATTGTGGTTGAACGGCCCTGGGCAAAAGGCAAGAGACCCGGTGATATGGGACGATGCCTTCACCACGCCGGGTCAAATAACTCCTGGTTTGCGATTGCCTGGCTTGCCCCGGAGCGGGATTTTTCCGTTATAACCACAACAAATATCGGCGGCAGTGGAATTTTTCAAAAGATCGATGCGGTAATCTGGTCGGTCATCCAGGATCATATCAAGACCTTACAGTAATCTTCTGTTGGAGTATCGCTATCTCTAAGCGGGAAATATGAAGAGATGGGCACCACGCAAAAAAAAAGATTCAACCTTTGGCAAAGTCATGTGAATTCAAAAAAATGATGGAGGTATTATGAAAAAAATAATTGTTTTTTGTCTGGGTGTTATTTCGCTGTTATATCTTTTAAATATCGGAATGGGATTTATCGAATTGATCCCGGATAACATGCCCTTTGTTGGGAACCTGGATGAAGGGGCTGCTGCCGCACTGCTTTTGATGTGTTTGAGGTATTTTGGACTGGATATCACAAAACTTTTTAAAAAAAAATGACACCTCGTTAGACCATTGCAGAGACGCAATGCATTGCGCCTCTACTTATATTCCTCCAAACAGTTTCGAAAAAAATTTTACAAACGGCCAAATGAGTGCACCCAATACGGACACATCAGTTACCTGGCCGATAATAATTAATCCGAGGAGTATAAAAGGTCCGTAGCGTTCCAGAAAAATAATAAAGCTTCTGTATCTGGCCGGTAAAATGCCGTATAAAATTTTAGAACCATCCAGGGGGGCGATGGGGAGTATGTTGAAAATTGCCAGAACCAGGTTGATTGTCAGGCTGAATTTTACCATCAACATAAGCGAATCCATAAAGGAACCCTGTGCTGGATCCCCAAAAGCAGCACATAGAAGCCTGTAAAGCAGGCCGCTGATAAGCGCCATAAGCATATTCGACAGGGGTCCTGCCGCACTGATCCAGAGCATATCTTTTTTGGGATTTCTTAAAAGGTGCGGATTGACAGGCACAGGCTTGGCCCATCCAATATGAACAATGAACAGCATGATCGTACCAAGCGGATCTAAATGCTTTATCGGATTCAAGGTCAAGCGCCCGGCTTGCTTTGCGGTATCATCTCCGTATGAGTAGGCAATATAAGCATGCGAAAATTCGTGAATTGTTAACGCGAATAAAATCGGTGGCGCAATCAATAGAAGGTCTTGTATATTCATTTGTTATCCTTACTAAGTGTGAATTTCTCCCGCTATACCGAATTAGAACAGTTATTCCAGATTAAAATAAGATAGAGTTTTCGGGCTCTTTTAAGATAAACATTACATTAATATTGGCAAGGTTAAGGGTTTATAATGGGAAGATTAGAATTGGCTTTAAGTTTGATTGATGATATGGAAAAAACAGTTGTCTATTGGTTAAAATAACTGATTAAAACATATAGGGAGGTGGGTCAGATCCTGACTCATGAATTGAAGATGACCGATGAAATCTATAAGTATGATGTAAGATGTTCGACATGCCGCCAAACATTTAAGGTTGAGCTTTTTGAGAGCCACGAGAAAAATTTGTTTCTCGCGGATAAAAAGGATTGGTATTGTGAAAAATGTAAAAAGGAATATTTTGATCAGCAGACCGCCGCACTGACAAAGACACAAAAGGCCATTGGATTTCCAGAACTTGAAGGCACACCGAAAATGATTTCATGGGCAGCGAAGATCAGGGGGGATCTGATTAAAAAGGTCGATTATTTAAAGCAAAGCCTCACATTCGAAAGTGATGATGAAAAGAAACTGTCAGATAAGGCGTTTGATATGTTTATGAAGGAGTGGCAGAAAAATATTGAGGCAAAATGGTGGATTGATAACAGACAAATAAATGTTCGGGATATTTCCAAAGGTATCGGGGAAATATCTGACTCGATTAAATAATTTTATAGAAACCACCAAGCCCTATGTGTTTCGTGGTTAAAAAAATATAATAATTACATTCACATTCAAACTTTTTACGAGATCATCGTTGACAGTCTCGTAAAAAGTCCAACTTCTGCGTTGTGCTGCATTTCGCAATCATTCAACGTACTATAAGTACGCTTCATGATTACGAAATTTGCACGCCTTGAATTTGAACTTTTTACGAAACAGTCTAATTCGGACTTTTTACGAAACCATCATCGTTGTTATAAAGAAAATATTTCTCCACTATTCAAATATATTATATCTATTCCAGAAAGGAACATTTGATATGACACTATTTGTAAATCGAAAAATCAGGCTATCCATTCTACTCATTTTTTCATTAATCATCATCAACGGCTGTGGTACTTTTGGGTGTTTTAGCGGTGATAGTCCATGCAGAGATTACTCAAAGATGCCGGTATATTGCGGTGTCCGCTGTGATATCACAGCTGTAAAAGAGCTTTCTGACTTGGGAAAAGATTATTCCGGGTTGGGTGGTTTAAAGTTGTTTCCAATTATTGATGTGCCATTCAGCCTTGTTGTGGATACCATTATATTGCCATATACGGTTATTAAAGCATTGTTTTATCTGAGCCGGTAAGCCGAAACCGGATTGCAGATTTGATCAAACGGTTTTGAAACCATTTCCGATCCGTATTTTCCACAGGTAAACACTCATTCGGAAATAAAATATAAAACCGCTGACCTGTCTGCCATAGCCCTGGCGGCGGGTGAGAGTACGGAAGACTCGGATATAAAAGGAATTTATTTTTTCAAATAAATATCCGGTACAGCTTATCATTTATGCTTTTATTCCCGATTCACACAAAAAATCAAAATCGAAACGGAAAAGCACGGATCAGGAATTATGTATACCTCGAAAAAGCAGTGTATGGTTATGGCCATACAAGGGACGAATACTGAATACGTCTCAGCAAATTAAAAACTTTTGTGATGAGCGTCAGAAACTTTCTGTTCAGGTCAGGAAAGTGGAGAAGCTGCGCCAAAACCTGAAAATACTTCAAATGAAGATTAAAATAATACAGGCCTTAGCAAAGGAGCAATAGAAGCGGATTTTAAACCGTTTCGATTAATTTCCTGAAAATATTTGTGCCCATTCACTTACATGAAATTGAATTTTTGTGATATGTTCTTTTGTTTTAGTACTAACATCGATAATTCCAGCCGGACTTGACCTTTGTGTAAATTCAATATAAAAAACAATTTCGGCATTCTGAAATATGGTTTTCATTTTAACGTTCCGCTGATATTAAAGGGCGGATAAGAGGTTCATTTATGAAAAAGTTATTGTGGTTGATCGGTTTTATTTTTATCGGTGTATTCGGATACGCCATTTACTTTTTGAATGCTGCCATGCCAGCGGGTACGGGTTATTCTGCCAAATATGTTTGTTCGCAGGTTTTCCTGGCCAATCGGGATCCGGTGATTGTTTTTGAAAATGATGTTAAACCAACCCATCCGTTATTCAGCATTATTAAATGCGATGTTGATCGAAAGAATAAAACCGTTACATCAAAAGGGTTTGGTTTCTGGAGTCCGCTCACCGCTGTATACCGGGAAGAGTGCGGCTGTACCCTGGCGATAGACACTTCAAGAGAAGAACTGCTGAACCAGGCAAAAGGTATTATGCCACGGAAAAAAGGAAACTCCGATCCGGTTTGGCCCATCGGCGAATCTGTAGAATTCAGTGAAATCCCGGCTGAAGTAAACCGGAAGAAACTGGCGGATGTTATTGAAGCGGCTTTTCAGGAATCGAA
Organism: Deltaproteobacteria bacterium; assembly: GCA_030593645.1. GTDB lineage: Bacteria > Desulfobacterota > Desulfobacteria > Desulfobacterales > JAUVGT01 > JAUVGT01. The sequence continues at coordinate 1,323 of JAUVGT010000238.1, read as the reverse complement.
AACAGAAACACTAAAAAATACACAGGCTGTTGTGATTGTATATCAAGACAAACTCATCGCGGAAAAATACGAGAACCAGTTCACTGCTTCAACACCCATTCTGGGCTGGTCCATGTCTAAAAGCGTTACAAACGCTCTGGTTGGAATACTTGTTAAAGAGAAAGGCCTTGATATCATGAAACCGGCACCGGTCGCTTCATGGCGAGGTGCGGAAGACCCCCGCGGAAAGATTACAATCGACCACTTGCTCAGGATGTCGAGCGGGCTTGAATTTGAAGAGGTTTATGCTCCTTTTAAAGATGCTACCCACATGCTTTATGAAAGTAAAAGTATGGCGGATTACGCGGAGTCCAAACCGCTTCAAGCTGAGCCGGATAAAAAATGGTATTACTCCAGCGGTACGGCAAATATAATCGCCAGGATTATACAAGACAGCGTGGGTGGTACCCTGTCGGATACGATCACTTTTACCAGGGAGCGGCTCTTTAACCGGATTGGTATGCACTCGGCTATTATCGAGCCGGATGCTTCCGGATCCCTTGTGGGATCAAGCTATATGTACGCCACTGCAAGGGACTGGGCCAGGTTTGGTGTTTTTATTAAAAATGATGGTGTATGGAACGGGGAAAGAATTTTGCCTGAAGGGTGGGTAAAATATTCAACGACACCCACCCCCATGGCTCCCATGGGTGAATACGGAGCCCAGTTTTGGTTGAACGCCGGGGAAAAAGGGAATCCGGGGAATCGAAAATTTCCGAGTCTGCCGACCGATACAATCTTTTTGCATGGATATAATTACCAGATTGTGGCCATCATTCCTTCCAGGGATTTGATTATTGTGAGAATGGGTGTCACACAGGATAAAACGCACTGGGATGAAGAAGGATTTATCAGGCAGGTTCTTGAGAGTATCGAAAACTGATGAGTAGAAATATTTAAAATTTCAAATAGTTATGTCTATGGGTACGGCTATAAAAATGGGGAGGTGTCATTAAAAGTGATGGAAAAGGATTAAATCCATTACTTTTAATGACACCCTAAAAATGGTTATCCCTTGACAATCAGGTGTGGATACGCCAGGTAAGTGTTACTTTAAAAATTAATATAAAGATTGGAAAGAACGATGAAAAAGAAAGTATTTAGCGGGATACAGCCATCAGGTGATATTCATATTGGTAACTATATCGGCGCGATTAAGAACTGGGTGCATATGCTGGATGAATATGATTGTATCTTTTGTATTGTTGATTATCATGCCATGACCAATAAATATGATCCTAAAATATTTCAGAAGAAAATTTTTGAGGCCGCGGTGGCGAATAT
>JAUVGT010000350.1 GCA_030593645.1 Deltaproteobacteria bacterium | reverse complement strand
TGGAATTGCATTTAGCTGCTGTTTAATCACAATTTTCTTATCGATACTGTGACTTAACAGTGTGACAACTTCAAGTATGGTTCTGTGTATGTCCACAGGTATTGAAAGATACATACCCTTGCGCGCAAACGCGAGAAGTTTGGATGTCAGATCAGAAGCCCGTTTTGTTGCCACCAGGATATTATCCGCGTAATGGGCCAGGTTCATATTATCACTCAGCTCTTGTCTCAGTAAATCAGCATATCCCATAACACCAGTGAGCTGGTTGTTGAAATCATGCGCGATTCCGCCCGCCAGCTGACCGATTGCTTCCATTTTTTCCGATTGACGAAGCCGTTCTTCCAGCTCCTTTTTTTCATTTTCATACTGCCGGCGTTCGGTTAAATCTCTAATAACAACAAGATCAGCGGGACGATTTTCATATTGAATCAGGGCGGTGGAGGTCTCGCATGGTATAGTCGAACCGTCTTTGGCAAGCAAATCAACTTGATACGTTTTTGGAAGGGTTTTACCTGCCAACCTGTCCTGGTAGCGTTTTATCACCTTCTCCCTGTTTTCAGGGCGAACCAGATTGACAAATTTTAAACCCATCCCGACATCTTTATCCGTGTAGCCTAATATCTTTGTAAAAGCGCGATTAACGAATTTATACTCACCATCCTGTAAAATCACAATAATGTCCGGGCCGACATTAACCAGCTGTTTGTATTTTTCCTCACTTTCCTTTAAGGCCGCATTTGCCTGGAAGTGTGCGACCGCACCACCGATCATTCCCGCCAGTACTTCCACCGCGTTTCGTGTATTTTCAGATATCTTATCATGTACATGAGATGAAAAATTCAGCGCCCCGATGACCCTGTTTTTATGCTTAATGGGAATGATCGCGATTCCCTTGAGGCCTTCTTTCAATCGAACCGGATCTTTAGGTATTTTCAGTTTAGAATATTTGATAAAAACAGACTCTCCTTTCATCACCAATTCCGTTTGAGGCGAGTCCCCGCTGTAATGGGCGGTTGATTCTATAAATTCTTTGGTCAGCCCCCGGTGAATCATCAGGTTCAGGCTGCCGGTTTTTTCATCTCTTAAATATATACCCCCGGCATCAAAGCCTTCAAGCATGAGACCATGGTCAATAATACTGTTCAAGGCATCTTGTAGATCGGAAGCGGTATTTAATAACACACTGATATCCCGTTCTATTTTCAGTATTTTTTCAGTATTTTTTCTTTTGGTGGTATCAATTCCAACATAGGCATAACGTATGACATCTCCCATGGTATTTCTTATGGGGAATATGGTCGTATGCCGCCATACGTTTTTACCGTTTTTGGATATATCCCTGATTTCGCCGGACCATACTTCCTCATCAATAAAAGCAGTTTTCCTGATTTCAGCGAATTTTTCACGTAAGGTGGAATGACGTGATAAAAAAGAACGCCAGTTTTTTCCAATCACCTGATCAGAGGGCATTCCATATGTTTCACGAAATTTCGGGTTGATGTATTCAACATTGCCATTAACATTGAGAATGGCAATGGAATTGGCACTCTGATCAAGAAGCATGGAAAAAATTCCCAGGCGGTTTTCAGCATCCTTACGAGGGGTAATGTCCACCATGGAAACAAGTACTTTTTGCCAAGAGTTTTCGTAACCAGAAGGGAGTATCCATTGAAGAAAAATAAATAAGGCCTGACCATTTAATGTCCGCCTTTTCACCTCAGCGGAAAATGACATTTTCCCCTTATAAAGTGCCATTAATGCGTCTTTAAAACCATGCAGGCTTTCTTCTGTGAATGTGTCAGGAAGCCGATTTGTGAGTTCTTTCTTAGATTCTGCCTGGAAGAGAGGTAATGAGGCATCGTTCATGTCAGATATTTTGATCATGGAAATACAATCAGCAATGACTTCGGGATGTGAATCAAAATAGGTGCTGATATTTTCAATACCCTGAGTGCATAAATTTTCAATATATTGTTTTACCGATGAAAAATCTTCTTCCCACAGGGAGATCGGAGCCCCATTAAAAAAAGTTCGATATTTCTCCTCGCACTCCTGTATTTTTCTTTCCAGTTCTTCATAGCTTGGTTTTTCAGCCATTAGTAAACCTGTTTATATTATGAAATGAAAATGAAACCAATTATGGAGGAATAGATTTTATTCTATATTGATCAGGGTCGATCCGAAATTATTCCGGAGTTTGTTCATCTATCATTGCGACCTGTTCATTATAATACGTTTTTGAGATATTTTGTTTTTCTCTCATGCGAAACAGTATTTCATCCTGGTTTTCCAGAAGCATAAAAACGATTCGTGAATCCAGATTATGATTATTCACATGATCTGTCAGGATTTGATTGACAGCTTTTTTGTTCATACTTTTTCGATACGGTCTGTCCTCAGACAGGGCGGAAAAAATATCTGCAACTGCCATGATTCTTGATCCGGTGCTGATCATTCCTCCGGGAATCTGGAAAGGGTATCCGGACCCATTCTGTTTTTCATGGTGGAACGCGGCCCATTTCGAAATTTGGTCGAAGCCCTGAATAGTGTTTAGAATTGAATAGGTGAAATACGGATGCTGTTTTACGATATTAAATTCATGCTCAGTTAATACATCCGGCTTATTTAAAATTGTATCCGGTATGGCGAGTTTCCCAAGATCATGAAGGTTTGCGGCAATTTTTATCAGTTTTGTTTCATATTCTGAGAAACCGAATAACTCTGAAAGGATACCCGCGCATTCGGCCACACCGGCTGAATGGGTTGCCGTAAAGATCGATCTGAAATCGATAATACTTCGAACCAGCAGGGTCATGGAATAGATAGTATCGTAGCCAATAATATAATTTTGAAACGATTTGAAATTAATCAGCAGGGAATATAATCGGGGTGATACCAGATCCAGCCAGAAATCTTCCCTTTTCGATAAAGTCATGAACAGGTCTGCCAAATTCGGGTTTATTATGGAACCTGAACTTGAAGAAATATCTTTCGTAATGCGATCAACCTGGTTCAGAATAAACTGGTCATGTTTTATTGACAGTTCCACCATATTGGCCAGGCAGAGAATTTGCGATTCAATTACATAGGGCGATTCTATTGAACTGTCCCACTCGTTCCAGGGTCTGTGGTGATATCTTATTACTTTTGCTGAAGGCTTCAGCAATGGTGTGAATTCAAACAGGAGTTCACCTAAAATGCAGTGGATGTCTAAATTTTCTTTATCAACACGCCTTTCTCTTATTTTATCTTCTATCGCAAGAATTCCAATATTATGAAACAAGGCGGCAATGAAAATTTTTTCAATCGCTTCTTTGGAAAGTTTCGCGGCATTTCCCATCTGCCAGACAATATAGGCGAGTTTTTGCTGATGGGATCCGTATGTTGAGCCCGAGAGATCAATTGCGTCTGAAAGTGATAAAAGGAAGTTGCCGGAATTGACTGAGAGTTCTTTTAACATGTGTTCCCCCGCAAATAAAGTATTATACACCAACCAGGTATAATTATTCAACAGAATCCTTAATATCTTCTTTCCACAAGGCTTTTCTGATCACTTTTGAAAGCGTTGATTTTAGAATCGGTTTTAACACAAACCCTTTAACACCTAAAGCTTCGGCCTTTTCTTTTGAAATATTTTCACTGAATCCCGTACATAAAATAACAGGAATATCATGCCTGATTTTCATCAGCTCCGACGCCAGCTTGTCACCCGTTAAATCAGGCATTGTCATATCTGTAATGACAAGATCAAATTGATTGGGATCGTCCCGGAACGTTTTTAACGCTTCGCCGCCGCTGTTTTTTATTGTTACATTATAGCCGAGTCGTTCAAGAAGCTGTTTTTCCATGATTAATATTTGCTCCTCATCATCCACAAGAAGAATTTTTTCATTACCTGTTTGGATTTCATCGGCTTTTTCGGTTTTTTTAATTTTGGTATCGGTTTTTAATTGAGGAAAATAGAGATTGAAAACCGTTCCTTTGCCGGGTTTACTGAGTACAGTGATTTCACCGCCATAACTTTTCATTATTCCATGCACCACGGACAACCCCAATCCGGTTCCTTTGTTGATATCTTTTGTTGTGAAATACGGATCAAAGATACGGTCCAATACGTGTTTTTCCATACCGATCCCTGTATCAGATACTGAAAGGCAAATATATTTTCCCGGTTTCACCTTTAAACTGATCTGATCGTCAGGAGCAATATCATAATGGCCCAGGCTAATATCCAGGCTGCCGCCGGTTTTTTGCATGGCATGAAAAGCGTTTGTAATCAGATTCATTCCAATTTGGTGAATTTGAACCGGATCGGCAAGGATTGGACCGCATTCTTTATTTATATGTTGGTTGATTTTTATTGTGCTGGGCAATGTGGATCTGCTCAAAAGCAGAACTTCCTTCAGAATATGCTGAACTTTCAGGGGTTTTAGCTTTTGTTCCGTTTGACGGCTGAACATCAGAATGTGTTTTACAAGATCCCTTGCCCTCTTTGTCCCGTTTAAGATTTGCTCCACTGAAGCCATTAGAGGGCTATCCGGTGACAGGTCTTCTTTCATTATTTCTGCAAATCCGAGAATGGGGAATAGGATATTATTGAAATCATGGGAAATACCGCCGGCAAGGGCACCGATTGCTTCCATTTTTTGTGATTGCCGAACCTGGGTTTCCATTTTTTTTCTTTCCTCTTCCATATGTTTATGTTCTGATATGTCATAAAGCGCACCCTGTATGATGTGAGTGTTATCCGGATCATTGTGGATGGAGGCAGCGACATCCCGAATCCAGCGTATTTCGCCATTTTTATTGGTTATCCGGTATTCCACATCCGTTACCTGGTCTGCTATTGAACCCAGTTTTTCAGTTTCATCCAATATCCCGGGAAGATCATCAGGATGTATCAGCGTTTCCCATAAAGCAGCCCCACTGAGAATTTCTGCAGAAGTATATCCGCATATTTCTTCCACGGCACCATGAATAAAGAAGGGTTTCCAATGCCTGTTATGCGCCTGGTAGGCAATACCCTGAAAGTTTTCTAAAAATAATCGATACTGTTTTTCGCTTTTTCGCAGGGCGTTTTCTGAGCGTCTCAGGGTGGTAATATCCTGGCAATTTAGAACCGTATTGCCGCCGGACATCTCTGAGATCAGAAATCTGCACCAGCATTTTTCGCTGTTCTTTTTTGAGATTTGAAATATTTGTTCGGGAGGTTTTTTCTCATTTGGATCTTTTAACCATAGGCTAAATATGTTTTTGTTTTCATTATCTTCTGAAAAAATAAGATTAATCCAGCGGTCAAAC
>JAUVGT010000344.1 GCA_030593645.1 Deltaproteobacteria bacterium | reverse complement strand
AAAAAGTCCAACTTCTGCGTTGTGCTGCATTTCGCAATCATTCAACGTACTATAAGTACGCTTCATGATTACGAAATTTGCACGCCTTGAATTTGAACTTTTTACAAAACCGTCTAATTCGGACTTTTTACGAGACCATCATCAATGATACTGTTATTAAAGCCGTCTTAAATTTTCAGATACTTCAACTGTCATTTTAAGCACTTTTTTGGCCAGGTCAAGACTAAGTGACCCTGTACCGCAGCTTGGGGTGATCAGCGATTGTTCCATGATTTTTGGTTGATCGATACCCAAATCTTCGATCTGACGCGCTTTTTCTATGAATTGGCTCGTCAGGGAATCACTTGTCTCTTTCTCGATATCTTCAATATTCCCGGTAGGTACGATCCCCCAGGCCAATATTTTCCCGGATTCAATAAATTTTTTGATCAGATCCGGATACAAAATGAATCGGTCAAAATACGAATAGGCATCGAAGTTCACAATATCAGCAGAAGATTCAAGAATAATAGACCAGTCTGTATTTGCGCATACATGTATTCCGGCAAGTCCACCTTCTGAATGTATGCCTTCAATCACTTCATTTAAGGCTGCCATCACGTCATCCCTGGACATACTGGTAAATTCAGAGGTGCCAAACCCCGCAAGGGCCGGTTCATCAAGAAATAAAATCACCTGTTTTTTAATGCACGACAGCTGACGGACCTGCCATACCGCTTTTAAGGTCAGCAGTTTAATCGACACGTCCCGGAGTTCTGGATGATAAAAAACAGGATTCTTGTTCTCATCACGGACACCTGTGGTAAATGTAATCGGTCCTGTAATCTGCCCCTTCACCGCTTTTGGAAGACGGGTCAGGGTTGTCAATTTCTCAATCAGTATCCCAAATCCGCTGGCTGTGTCATCCGTTAAAACAAACCTGGAAGAGTCAATGTCTGTCTCTCCTCCGATCACAGACATGTACTCCTCATAAAACGCGAGCAGTTCATCACTAAAGCCATCAGAAGCCGTATTAATAAATATCCTGTCTTCATCAGATTCGATGCCCGGGAGTCCCGGCATAAACTGATGAACCATTCCTTCTTCTTTAAATACAGGCAACTGGACCCACAACGGAATCTGGGGTGTATAATCAAAAATGAGATCCGCAGCTTCCTTATGATTATCCATCGGAAGACTTCCTACCAATGCCGGAAGGCAGTCCGCTTTAAAATCAACCCACATAATCTATACTCCTTTAATAAGTATAATGAATAAGTTGCGAAGATTATCATGCCTTAAAATCCTTTACAAGTTATAAAAAGATTGAGCAGCAATTCTCGGTAAACGATCACTAAATAAGCAAACGCACTCCGTAACGTCATTCCCGTGGAAACGGGAATCCAGTAATAGCAGGCAATTTCCCCTCCTTCGCCAAGGCTATTGTGGACCGGCCTGCCTTTAAAGCGTTCCGACTTCGCCAGGGCTTCGCTGTGACAAGATGGCAGACAGGCTGGATTTTAAGCTCTGCGCAGCCTGTGCCGCACTCGATCCGGTAGCTGGAATGACGGTTTTAATTGCCGGGTTAATAGTATGTGAACTCCTTATGTAATACCGGCTGTAAATGATTGACACATTCATATGCCAATGTTATATTCGGTGAAAAATTGCAATGATGGTTGTAAAGGTGAATCATGGCTGAAATTATATCTATTGATGATAAATTAACTCTTGCAAAAGAAAAAAAAACAGCCATCATACAAAAACGCAAAGTGATCGCGGTTCAAAAAGTATTCCAGTGCACCCAGTGCGCTTTTAAATGTGAAAAATGCGGTACCCAGATCAACCAGGCGGTTCCGGATCCATCACAAAAACTCAGGATACCCTATCGATTTTGTGAAAGCTGCACCGAAGAATACATTGATTATATTGAGCGGCTGAAAGGCAAAGGAGATCAGGACTGCTATTGGCGCAATGAATCCTGGCTCAAGCTCTGGAGAAACTGGATCGAATACCAGGGATCTGTCGCGAGTTACATGAAGTCAAAAGAGTTCCGGCAGATTTTAAAGGAACTGAAACAACCCATATCCGATAAATAGGAGGAGTATATGTTTGGATTAGGACCAATGGAATTAACAATAATACTTGTGATTATCCTGATCATATTCGGGGCCGGAAAGCTGCCCGAAATAGGAGCAGGTATGGGAAAGGCCATCAGGAATTTTAAAGGCGCCTCCGATGGGGATGACGAAAAAAAAGACCCCGAGAAATTAGAAGATAATAAAAAGGACGCATCGTGAGTCGTTTAAAGTCATCTTGACGGTTTCGTATAAAGTCCAACTTCTGCGTTGTGCTGCATTTCGAAATCATTCAACGTACCATAAGTACGCTTCATGATTACGAAATTTGCACGCCTTGAATTTGAACTCTTTACGAAACCGTCTAATTCGGACTTTTTACGAGACCATCATCAATTAATACTATGATAAATATATCGCCCGGATTTCTCACAAGCATTCTATTACGATCTCATAGCTTGTGAAAAACGCGGGCTAGAACGGAATATCATCTTCGGGCGGCGGTCCAGGGTATGACGCATCTGTGCCTGATGACGGACTGGATGACGGACTTGATGACGGTGAGGCGTTATAATCCTGATCTCCGCCGGATGAACCCTTTGAACCCAGCATCTGCATCTGGTTTGCAATAACTTCAGTGGTATATCGTTTATTCCCCTCTTTATCATCCCAGCTGCGTGTCTCAATACGGCCTTCGATATAGACCTGTCTACCTTTTGAAAGGTATTCACCGCATATTTCACCCAGCCTTCGCCAGGCCACAATTCGATGCCATTCTGTTTTTTCCCTTTTTTCCCCTGTATTTTTATCTTTCCATTCAGTCGATGTTGCAATTGAAAAATTAGCCACTGCGGTTCCATCCGGGGTATATCGCACTTCAGGATCCTGTCCAAGTCTGCCGACCAGTATTACCTTGTTAATGCCTGCCATGTCTTAACCTCCTTATATTTATACTATTTTCAAATTTCGATGGAATCATATCAATCATACGCGGAATCATTGTTACTTTCCGGGATAGATACAGAATCTGATCAATAAAGTCAATCCGAGATCCGGAATTCTCAGAGAAACCATCTTGTTTGATTGTCATTTAACCAAGCCCGGTTAGAATATCAATCAGCAATTTTCGGTGAACGTTTTGAAAAACAACATAACACTCTGTATTGTAATTATATGCTGACAAACAAGCTTATAATCGTTTTCCAAATTCACCGAGAATTGCTGAATATCGATATAACAGATTTACAAAACTGTTTGAACTTGTTAGAAGTAGTTTTATAAATTATTGATAATAGTGTATCGATTTCAACATAACCATTTGAATATTATTCTTATTTTCTTCCGATGACACTAAAAAAACTTTCATCATCTCCCGGCCTGGGATATTTTTTTGTCATTCTTGCAGCGGCTCTATGGGGTGTGTCCGGATCAGCAGCAAAATACCTTTTTAACAGCGGGATAACCCCTTTTCAGCTTGTACAGCTCCGTCTGACCATTACCGTCCTCTGCCTGTTTATATGGTTTCTAATCAAGGATCCTTCCCTTATGAGGATCAAACGTGGAGATATTTTATATTTTGCGATTTTTGGAACCATCGGGATGGGAGCCTGTCAGTTCACTTATCTCTTTGCCATCAGCAAAATCAATACTGCAGCCGCAATCCTGTTACAGTATCTTGCACCATCATTTATTGCTGTTTATTCAGTAATATTTACAAAAGACAAATTAAGCATGCCGACTGTATTTGCTCTCCTGGGCGCGACAGCAGGCTGTTATCTGGTTGTGGGTGCATATAATCTTCAATTCCTTGCTCTCAACATGGCTGGAGTCATAAGCGGTATTTTATCCGCGGTTGCGTTTGCCTGGTATTCAATTCATGGAGAATATGGTATGCGCCGTTATGATCCATGGACGGTCCTTTTTTACGCCATGTTATTCGCGGCAATCATATGGAATATCATCCAGCCTCCATTGGAGGCCTTTTTTCACCCTTACTCGATCAAGGAATGGGGTTTGATTTTATATGTGGGAATCATGGGAACCTTATTGCCCTTTGGTCTTTATTTAAAAGGTGTTAACGTGATCCGTTCCACGCGTGCCAGCATCACCGCAACACTTGAACCCATCACTGCCGGTATTGTCTCATTTTTCTTCCTCAGTGAAATACTGGAACCCCTGCAGGTAACCGGAGGCGTACTCGTTATCATATCGATCATTGTATTACAGGTCAAACAAGAGCATGATGAAAAAACTCCGGCTCTATTAAGAGCCAAAAAAGAAATGAAATAAAACCTCCCCTCGGGTTCAGGAAATCGAGAACGAATAGTTGACTGATATGACACCTCTTCAAAAACGAATCAAACGGCATATCATCGGGCGCACCGGGGAATTCTTCGCCGTTACCGCGCCAGGCCTTGAACCTTTATGCCTGCGGGAATTGATGACCCAGCGACTCACTATCAGGGATACCACGGTTGTGAGCGGCGGAGTTAAATTCCTTGGGCGTCTTCATGATTGCTACAATGCCAATTTATGCCTGCGTACACCGGGGCGGATTCTTTTCCGAATCAGCAACTTCAAAGCCTCAAATTTCAGACAGCTTAAAAAAAAGCTGTCAGGCATTTCATGGGAACTTTACCTGAAGAGCGATGTTTCTCTCCGCTTTAATATTACTACCAGCCATTCCAGGCTATACCATAAGGATGCCATAAAGGATCGGTTTGTGGAAAGTATTAAAGAACATAACCAGCCCGATCAAACAAACGAAAGTACGCCCGGGGCTGAACAGCAGATTTTTGTCCGGGTTGTTGACGATCATTTTTCAGTATCATTGGACAGCAGCGGCAACAACCTCTATAAACGAAATATCAAGAAACATGCTGCCAGGGCACCGATTCGTGAAACCCTTGCTTCCGCCGCTTTAATGCTGGCCGGTTATCACTTTAATGAACCCGTTTTTGACCCCATGTGCGGTTCCGGTACATTTTCACTTGAAAGCGCCATGATGGCCATGAATATACCGGCTGGATGGTACAGGAAATTCTCTTTTGAAAATTGGCCGGCATTCAGTCCGGACAGATGGGCAGATATCAAAAGAAACCATGAAAAAAATATAACCAGGTCTGACCGACCATTGATATTTGCATCAGATATCGATAAAAAGACCTGTGAGCTGCTTCAAACTAGTATTGCCGGCCACGACCTGGGAAAAATGATCCGGGTTTTCGAACACGATTTTTTCTCGATTGTACCCAATGAAATCACGGATCAAAAGGGGGTTGTTGTTATCAATCCGCCATATGGCCGACGTATGGGATCCAAAAAGAAAACAAACAAAATGTTTCATGATATTTACAGAAAACTG
>JAUVGT010000295.1 GCA_030593645.1 Deltaproteobacteria bacterium | reverse complement strand
AGGAGCAAGTACTTGTGGTTGCCCAGTTTTTACTTGTAAGTGAATTGAGTATCCACAGGGAGTACCCTATAATATAAATCGGTTCCAATATCCATTTCTAAAAATATATTAATTGAGGGATTGGGGAGTTTTTCTATGACTAGCCGCTCCATGAATAATCCGGTCTAAAATTGTACAAACTCATGCATAAAAGCTCGTAAAAAAAGAACAAGTTGTGTGCATTAAAACAAGAGCTTAGAGGCTTTCCTTCAAAATGATCAATACTTGTCAGAACGATGAATCAGTTGTTCTTTTTAACGATTTATAATGCATTCAGACAGTGTACAATTCCAGACCGGATCATTCATTCCGCTCCTATTGGGGCTTTGGTTGAAAAACTCCCCGGCTCTCATATTAATTAAATTGAAGAAAAAACAAAAATGTGGAGTATAACTATTATGTCTTTTGAGAATTGGATGATTTATACGACGGTCATATTTATATCGACAATACTTCCCGGGCCAAGTGTGCTTCTTGCTTTGAGCCATGGAGTAAGATATGGCCGGAAGCGATCTATGTTTACGGCATCCGGTGTTACCTTAGCGGCTGTGATTATGGCAACAGTTTCCGCCATAGGACTTGGTGCGATCATTGTCTCGTCAGGTTTTGCTTTTCTGGCCATTAAATACCTGGGAGCCGCTTACTTGATATATATCGGTGTTAAATGCTGGTTTCAAAAATTAGTCAAGACACAGAGTCTGGAAGATACCGCAGACCTGGTGAAAAAAACGCCGGGGCGGATTTTTTTTCAGGCTCTTTTCGTTGGGCTTGGGAATCCAAAAGCAATCATATTTTTTACTGCACTATTTCCCCAATTTGTTCATTCATCAGAAATACAGGTTTATAATTTTATGGTGTTGATTGTAACCCTGGCTGCCGTGGTATTTATCTGCATGATGATATGGTCGATCGGTGGAGTTTTCATAATGGCGCATTTATATCGGGACCGGCTGCATAAACTGTTTAACCGTATATTGGGCTCCCTTTTTATTGGTTTTGGGGCCGGATTGGTGTTTTCTAATCGATAATCAGGAGGAAAAAATGAAACGTGGTTTTGTAAACACTAAAGACATAAAACTATCTTATGTAGATTATGGGGGAACAGGCCCGTACCTGATATTATTACACGGGGTCATGTCCCGGGCAACAAACTGGTACGATACGGCAATGTGGTTAAAGGAAAAATATCATGTCATCGGGATGGATCAAAGAGGACATGGATTGAGTGATAAACCTGATACCGGGTATTCAAGGGAAGAGTCCGTGCAGGATATTGTTAATTTCTTGAATGAACTTGAAATCGATAATGCGATATTTATCGGTCATTCAACCGGTGGGCTGAATGCATGGCTTCTGGCCTCCAATTATCCTGAACGTGTAAAGAAGCTGGTCATTGTGGACATGTGGACCCAGGCAAAGCCAGAAGGATATATTGAGGAATGGAAGGAATGGTTTCGAACATGGCCGCTACCATTCATGTGCTTAAAAGAAGTCAGACGTTTTTATAAAAATATTCGTCCTTCATTTGCCGATCATTTTATTGAACTATTCGAAGAGCGGGAGACAGGATTCTGGCCGATTTTCAGTTTTGATCATATACTTGAGATCTTAAAATACAATAATATGAAATCATGGTGGGAAGAATTAAAACAGGTTAAATGCCCGACACTTGTAATGAAGGGTGAGTTAAGTGATTTTTCCCGAGAAGAAGCGGAAAAGATGGCACGTGTCCTTTCAAACGGTTATTTTTCTGAAATCAAAGGCGCATATCATGTTGTATATGATGACCAGCCGGAACTTTTCAAAGAGGCGGTTGAAAAATTCCTATTTTTGAGATAGATTCTATCCACAAACTATTTATCGACATAAGGATTGAATAATCAATGAGCGGTAAAAGAGCACTGGTTGTTGAAGGAGGCGGTATGCGCGGTATTTTTTCCGCCGGTGTACTGGATGCATTTTTACATAATAAATTTGATCCCTTTGATATTTATATCGGTGTGTCCGCCGGGGCCTGTAACCTTTCGTCCCACCTGGCAGGTCAGTATCGAAGGAACTTTACAATTTATACAGACCATATGCTCAGACCTGAGTTTTTTAGCTTTAAAAAGTTTTTACTGGGCGGGCATTATATGGATATCGACTGGCTGTGGGATGTTTTAAAAATTGAATACCCCCTGGATGTCGATTCAATAATAAAAAAAACAAATGACAAGAATTTTGCGGTTGTATGTACGGATGTCGATTCAGGTCTTCCACGCTACCTGGAACCGGATTCTCAAAACATGTTTCATTTGCTTAAAGCCTCAAGCGCGGTACCGCTGCTGTATCGAAAATTTCCCCAGATAGGTGAGTTTAACTTAACAGATGGCGGTCTATCAGATCCGATTCCAATCATGGAAGCCCAAAACCGGGGGGCGGATCGGATTGTTGTGATTCGTTCCCGACCAGAAGGTTATGTTAAGAAAAGAGGTATTGAAGCCAAAATTTCCTCATTTTTTTTTAAAAATAGGCCGAATCTCAAAAATACAATAAACAGTCATGCTGATGTATATATGCAAAAAGTAAGGACTATCGAAAACCCGTCTGAGGGGAAAAACATTATGCAAATCATGCCGCCTGAAACGTTTTTAACCGGCAGAACCACAACGGAGTTTAAAACGCTGCGGCATGATTATAATATTGGGTTTGAGATTGGGGAGAAAGCGGTTCGGGAAATTGATGATTTTATTCAAAACAGCGCGGAGGGTAAATGAAAGAAAAACACAAAGTTCTTATCATGCGGTGCGAGGAGTATGATCCGGTAAAGATTTCAGGGATTATCGCTGAAGGTATTCAAGAACTCAATGTCAGGCCGACCGGTAGGGTTTTGTTTAAACCAAATGTGGTTATTGCCCACAAGGAAGTGTTTCCCCACGCATTTACAAGGAAAGAATTTTTGGATGGGGTCATATCCGCTGTTAAACCGGCGGCAGAGAATGTCAGTGAATTTGCTGTAGGTGAAAGATCCGGTTTGACTGTACCCACACGATGGACTTTCAGCCAGGCGGGCTATCCGGAGATCATCAAAAAGCATAAGGTTAAAGTCCATTACTTTGAAGAGGTCAGGCAGGTCCCTGTCAATATTGATGGGAAAAAGGCTTTAAGGAAGCAGCTTTTTGTTCCCAAACCGGTGGCAGACTGTGATTTTTTAATCAACCTCCCGAAATTTAAAGCGCATCCATGGACGCGGTTAACACTCAGTCTTAAAAATTTTATCGGTATCCAGGACGATCGTCACAGACTTGTGGACCATAACAGCTTCCTGGAACATAAGATTTCCGATCTCCAGGAGGTCATCCAGCCCAAATTCATAGCTATAGATGCCATTACAGCCGGGCAGGAGACCATGCTCACACCGACACCGTTTCCCATGGGGGCGATTGTCATGGGGACAAATTCATGTGCGGTAGATACGGTAGGTTGCCACATGGTTAACGTGGACCCGAATGACCTGGTACACTTACGTTATTCAGCAAACAACGGGTTCGGGCCGATGGATTTGAATGAAATAGAGGTTTCAGGGGATTTCCCGCTGGAAGAGATGCAAAAAAAGACCGAAAATTTTAAATTCTGTATGGAGCCCATAGACCGTTATTTTTCTGATTATCCGAATCTGACATGTACGGTGGGGAAGTTTCCTGAAAAACATTCCCGCGATTAGTGCTGGGGCGGATGCCCCGGCGCCCTGCAGGAGACCATGCACATACTTGATGCTTCTTACCCGGATATAAATAAAAAGATGAAAAAGATCCATTATGTCGTGGGAAAAGTGGATCAACCGATTGATTTTGCTGAAGATGAAAAAGTCCTCTTTGTGGGAAATTGTACCAGTTGGGAAGGTCAAATAAATGGAAAGAAAGTGAGTATTAAGAGCAGGTACAAAACATGCAGTGAAGTGGATGAAACAAAAACAAAATCGAATGATCTATTACTGACTCATTTAAAAACACTTTTTACATGCTTTATAAATTTGAAAGCAAAATACATTCGCGTCAAAGGATGTACAGTATGTGTCGCGGATCATGTTCACTATATCTCTTTTCTTGGAAAAACAGGAAATCCCAACTTTGACCGGAGAATGATTTTTACAATTACTTTGGCATATTTGAAGATGCGTGTTATGCGGGCGCTTAATTGGCTGCTTGGAAGATAGGGCCTTGCGATGCCAAGAGATAAGAGTTATCGGTAAAAGATGAACGCTTGTCCCGCATAGCCTCTTGACCGCCATAGCTTTAGCGACGGAGGTTTGCAACGGAGGATCGAATAAGGAAGACGCCTTGTTCTATAGAATAATGTAGAATGCCATAAGTTTTGAAACCGCTTCTAACCACTTTATGAATCCTTTTGAATACCTACCTGATCAGGTCTGCAAATCTCCTTAAAAATCGATTACCAAACTCAGTATTTTTAGTCTGCGCAACTAAATTCTCCGGATTTTTGTTTAAGTTATGGAGCATCTCTTTGAAGTGGTGGATATATTCGATTGTAATATCCGCGTCAAACTCCGGGTGAAACTGGATACCCCATGCTGTATCATTATAAACAAAGGCCTGGTGAGGATCCATTTTACTGGACCCAAGGAGTGTTGTATTTTTAGGGAGTTTTAATACCGATTGCGAATGGCATACTTGTACGTTTACTTTTTCAGGGAATTTACTAAAAAGCCTGTCAGATTCAGCATTTTTATTTAGATGAACTTCTACGGTGCCGAATTCACCACCATGAGTATTATTACCGACTTCTCCGCCCAGTGAATATGCCAGGAGCTGGTGTCCGTAGCAGATTCCCAGTGTCGGAATCTTATGTTGAACAGCGTCTTTTAACCATTCAGCAGCAGCTTCACTCCATTTTTCATGGTCTGTAACCATGGCATGGGAGCCGGTAACCACGATAGCAGAGATCTTATTATAATCAGGCAAATGTTCTCCTTTGGTCACGTCTGTGACGATAGCCTGATTGTCTGAAATTCCCATACCAGTCTTTATATAGTCCTCAAAATCTCCGTTTTTTTTAATCAGTGTCGGAAGAGTGCTGCCGGTTTTAATTATTAAAATTTTGATTATTTTGTCCTTTTTTTTATATTCCCGATATATTGCCGAATACCTTTGATGATACCGTCGCATAAATCATCCTGATATTTTAAAGATGTCAATCTCGCGCATTCTCTTGGATTGGTAATAAAGGATGTCTGGATGATTACCGCCGGCATTTTAGTACCCAGCAGCACATAAAATGGAGCCTTTTTTATTCCCCGGTTTTTGATATGCTCATATTTTTTTATTAAATGACCGCATAATGCTTCCTGAATATCGGCAGCCAGCTGTTTCGATTCGTTTATGTCGGTATCAACCAGCAGACTTGTGAATATTGTGTCCAGATTTTTTTCTTTCTCAGTTTGAGACTTTTGGTTTGTTTTTTTATTTTCCGATTTACTGCCGGGATTGGATATTCCCAGGTAAAATGTTTCAATACCATATATCTGATAATCTTCCGCGGCATTGGTATGGATGGAAATAAACAGATCTCCATTATTGCTGTTGGCAATATGGGTTCGTTTTTCAAGTGAAAGAGTCATGTCCTTTTGCCGGGTCATGATCACTTCAAAATGAAATTCTTTTTGAATTTTATCCGAAAGTTTTTTCGCGATTTGAAGATTGATATCCTTGGAATAGACACCCTTCTTACAGCCGTATCCGCCAAGGTCATCTCCGCCAAAACCGGCATCGATCACAACTTGTCTGATTTCACGGACTTTTTTGGTATCACTGGAATTGGCACTATTATTACTTACCGCCAGGATTGAAACCATTGATACTAATATGACTGAATATTTATGGATTTCATTTTTCATCGGTGTATGATACCATTAAAATTTTCCTTAAAGGCTTTTGAATATCTTTGAATAATTGATTTTAAACACGTTTGTCAAATGAATTGACTTTTTTCATGATTGAACCAGTGATGATGGTCTCGTAAAAAGTCCGAATTAGACGGTTTCGTAAAAAGTTCAAATTCAAGGCGTGCAAATTTCGTAATCATGAAGCGTACTAATAGTACGTTGAATGATTGCGAAATGCAGCACAACGCAGAAGTTGGACTTTT
>JAUVGT010000339.1 GCA_030593645.1 Deltaproteobacteria bacterium | reverse complement strand
AGTGTCTCAATGTACAAACGGAGCTGCCTTCGACCCAAGTGACTGTAATAATGGTTTGACCGCAGGTACCGGCTGCAGTACTGGACAACTCGACCAGGCATGTGCATTAGGAAATTCAGATTCAACCGGCTGCTCACGTGGTTTTTTTGTCACCGGTGGCGGATGCACCAATGGGACGGGGGGAGCTTAAGATTCCCATATCCCACTAAAACGCCAAATAAACTCCCAGAAAATGTTGAAAATAAAAACGGCCCTGAACAGGCCGTTTATTTGTTATCTGTTTTTAAACTTTAAATCGGTAATTAATCTAAAGGAACTCTTTTGCGGGAATGAAATCCTTCAATGACGGCAAGCCAAAAATACTCAATTGAGTAAACTCTTTTTTTTCACTCCCCTGCTTTATAATGTGACGCCAGGTAAATCCATTCTTCTCCAAAACAGTCAAATAAAAATCCAAAGTAGAAAAATTTTCAAGGCTTATTTTTTTTGCTGCCGGGAAAAATGGTATTTCCCAATGGGTTGATATAAATTTCTGGTCATCAAACAGGACTATCTTTACATTTTTTAAAAGAGTGATTTCTGGAAACACACAAACACCATGATAATCAACTTTGGAATCTATCTCAAAACTGCTTTCCATAACGATTGGAAAATTTAAAGGTTTATGATCGTTAAAATCAATTGATAGCATCTTTTGGGGATGTGAAAGCCAGTGCAAATTACCCAAATATGCTGCTGCAATTCCATACACACTATTTTCCGCCAACTTTTCAAGATTTCCTGCTTTGAGACCGTAGAATGTCTTTTCCAAAAAACTGAAAGGATGATCTTGTTCAATATGCACAGGCACGGCCAGCAGTGACAGGTTTGAGGGGATCATTATCCCGTCTCTTTTTAAGAATCTTTTTTTTGCATCATTTAAAACACAAACGATATTTTCATCGATTCCAAGACACCCGATGGTTTCAGTGATTATCATATCAGCCTTTTCCGGTAATTCAACTTCCTCAGACTTTTTGTTAATAAAAACGATTCGATCTGAAAACCCGTTCTCTTTGGCTGTTTTTTTGGCTGTTTCGATGATTTCACTCTGTTCAATGGCATATACCCTGCCGGCTCCTGCCTGACAGGCAAAAAAAGCCAGGATACCGGTACCGGTACCAATATCAACCACAACATCGCCTTTACGGACCGAATTGAAAATCGCCTTTTGATAGGCATCCATACGAATTCTGTCGTTAAGCATTTTTAAGTGAGAATGGATTGGAAACATGTTTGCTCCGCTCAATCAATATATGGCTTTGAAACCACATCTAAAAAAAGGCTTGATTCGGAATCAGCCCCTACACCCTATTAATGATTTTGAGACATCTTCATAATCACTTTCAATCACACGGCCGTTATCAAGAAGCAGTATCCTATCGGCCGCCTTAAGCGCTGACATCCTGTGCGAAATGATCACCGTGATTTTGTCCTTGCGAAGTATTTTAATGGATTGCAGTATTTCCGCTTCTTGCTTAATCTCAATAAAAGAAGTGGCTTCATCAAGTAAAAGAATCTCCGGATCTGACACAATAGCCCGTGCAATCGCTATTCTCTGTCTCTCTCCCCCTGAAAGGCTTTTTCCTCCTTCAACGATCATGCTGTCATACCCCTTTATTAGGGGTTGGATAAAATCATGAGCACAGGCAGCAATGGATGCTTTCTTTACCTGTTCCAACGTTAACCTTTCATTTCCATAAGTGATGTTATTTTTTATGGTATCATTGAAAATAAGATTATCCTGAAACGCAATCCCGATGGATGATCGAAGAGAGTGCAGGTCATAATAACCAAGCGGTTGACCATTAATCAATATTTCCCCGGAATCAGGCTTAAAAAAACCGACAAGAAGTCTGATCAGAGTGGTTTTACCGCTTCCGCTCTGTCCAGTAATTCCAAAAATTTCCCCTTTTACGGCTTTAAACGAAATAGATTTTAAAACATGTATCTCTGGATCATAACCAAAAACAATATTCCTAAATTCCAAGGATTTCACAGGTGAAATCGCGTTTCCCGTCTTTGATATTTCATCTTTTTCCGGCTTTGAATCAAGGATATCATATATCACTTCCATACGGGCGAGGTTCTCTCTTAATGATCCGTAAGTATTACCAACCAAATTAAGAATATTGAAAAAAAGGTATGTGCCTCCTAAAAAAACAGTAAGCGATCCCATGGTGATCATATCGCTGGAAATTAACCAGCTCCCGTAAAAAAACAGACTACCGAGGGTCAAATATTTCAAAGCCTGTAAAACCGGTTGTGAAATCAGGGATATTTTCAACAGTTTAAGTGAAAGACCGATAAATTCATCCACAAATATATGAAAACTGCGGGCTGTCTCTTTTTCGGTATTTTTTGATTTGATGAGTTCAATATTTGGAAACACCTGCTCAATAAAACTGTAGATCACAGCATTCTTTGCCTGTATTTCCTTTGAAATTAGACGAAACCGGTTCCCGGTCCAGTGAAAGACCACTATGGAAAAACAAGTGGAGAAAATCATGATCAGGCACATCGTCGTATTCACATATGCCAGGAAAAAAATAAGAGCAATCATTTTCAGTGGACCAAACAAGGCAGATCCGAAGAGTGTATTGAGTATCATTGAAAATCTTGTTCCATCATCCAGAACCCGAGACATGAGGCGCCCTGTGCGCTCTTTGATAAAATATACCATCGGCATGTGGAGCAGGTGATAAAAAATACGATTCTGAAAATTACGATTAATGCGAAGCCGAAATTTTTCAAAAAAAAGCGCGGTTCCGTAATGAAGAAAACTTCGAATCAAAAAAATCGATATTAGTATATAGAGCACCCCTTTGATCACATCCCAATCATGCAGAAGAAAACCTTGATCCACCAGATTGCGTGAAAGGAAAAGGCCATATATTTCAAGGGGTATCATAGCTAAATTGATTACTCCCAGGAATAAAAAAAACGGGATATATGTTTTCCCGTCTTTTAGGATGCGCCGGGTTAATTCAAGTGTTTTTTCCATCTAAATCTTCAGTCTTTTTGTTTTCGAGTAATATTAGAAGTGCTTCAAACCTTCAATCAGTTGTAGGGGCAGATTCTAAATCTGCCCATAAAATGGCAATGACAAGCAGATATTCCAACTTATTGTTTATATCGAAATATTTCGAGACTTAAAGAATTTTCTTTTCAAGACTGAAATTGGTTTGATGGAAATTATTGAAATCACTTTTGTACGATTACCTGATTATTCCACGTTCTCTTAAAACTTGCTTAACGATTAAAATGATATATTTTCCAGAAATAGCCATAGCCTGAAAAATACGCTTCGGATAAAGCAGAATTCTCCTACTCCAAAAAAACTGGCTGAATTCTTCCTTTATTACTTCTTGTTTCAGAAAAATATTTTCCTTGATAAACCTGATTTTATTCATCAACCCGTCAATGCAAAACAGTGAAATCATTGGGGCAATATTCCATTTGTATCTGGGAGCCTTGCAGGTATCAAGGAGCGCTCGTTCAACAAATGAAATCCTGCTTAATAAATGATTGGACTCTTTCACTTCCATCGGATCAAAATTAAAAAGGAGTTTCAAACAATGCAGCACATATGAAAGGGGTCTTATCTGTTGCAGATACTCCGCCCTTTTGAAAAGTTTTTCCCAGTCGGATTTATTTTGTTCACGCAGAAGTAAATAGATATCAAAAAACCATATGAACCCTGAAAAGGAGTGCTTCATCAGATGCTGGGAAAGAAGAAGAACCATATCCGGTTTATCCGGACGTTTGAGTCGTTTAAAATCCGATTTCCATGGTACAACTTTATCCCAGACAGGATTCATACCAGCTGGAAAAAGTATCTCCCGGCTTTTGATTCGATCCGTATTCAGGGCGTGGTTGTGGATATCGATCACAACACATTTTTTTGTGAACACATGTAAATTCAGTTTTTCATTTTCGTATCCAATGCGGTTAAGACATTTTTCAATATAAACCTTGTCCCACGGCCTTACCAGAAGATCGATATCACACATGGGGCGCATACCCACTTTACAATAAGTATTATCCAATAATGCGGCTCCTTTAAGGAGCATCACATCGATTTTTTGATCATCCAGAGTTTGATCAAGAAGCTTCATAGCTTGGATGCAGGCAAGATTTTGGGCAACTGTATGATGATATTGGTTTTCGAGACTTTTAAAGATAAGTTGGGGAATTTGTAATCCCCGTAATTGTTGATAGATTATGCCAGACACTCCATTGCTATCGGATATTCCCGCTACTCTTTCCCAATTTATACCCGCTGGTATAACCTGAAAATCCCCTTTAAGAATATCTAAGATAAATTTCTGTTCCAGATCGGTCTTGTCTGAAGCCCTTATAAAAAGCCATCTGAAAATATTTTTTGCTCTTAGCCGCAATGCACCACTCGTCATGCATCTGGTACTGAGCCAGACGAAAACTCCTTTAATTCGATTCCGATACCCCGATGAAACCGGAATGAACTTCCGCTTTCTGGCAATGGTTTCAAGTTTACCGATTATTTTCGAAAGATTTATTGTTTCGGAATCTTGAGAAAGTAGAGAATCACCCTTGGTTATGCCTGTATCGCCTGTAAGTTTTTTTACCAGACGGTGGGCAATAATTTTATTAGAATCGTCTCGAATGATAACGATATCACCCTTTTCAATACTCGCCGCTAAAACAGGCTTTACAACCAGCTTGTCACCAGGTTTCAAAAACGGATACATGGAATATCCGGTAAAATTTAGAGTAAAATGTGATTCCATTTTTGTTGTAGGAACAGGTCTGTGTGCTTGCCCCTTAAAATACGCATGTGCGTTTTACTTAGGTCTGCCTATATAGTGACAAGCCAGGCATCATTTAAGTTCAAAAGTGTTTTTAAATTCTTATAGAGGGAGGTAGAGGCGTATTTTCACGGCTCTTTCAGATTCTCTTCATCCTGCTGTTCAAGCATTGGAAGCACGACAATAATTCCGGTAAAAAACCAGAATGGTTCCATGATACGAACAATAATAAAAGTATTTGCACCAATAGAATGAAACAGTAAACCGATATAACCTGCGATAAAGCCAATCGTAATGCCAACAAAATACGGTGTCTTCAAGCTTTTAAGATTTATAAAGGCGGTTTTTCCAATTGAATACAACAGATAAACAAACGCGATTAAACCCAGTATACCAGTTTCCGCGAGAACTCGAGGGAATTGTGCATCTACAAATTTATACCCGGTAACACCATATCCGAATATAGGCCGTTTTGTCCAATCGGATATCGCCTCACGCCAGCTGATTAATCTGGCGGAAGTGGATGTATCTAATCTGACATCACCAATTTTTATCTGGTCTCTATGTTCCGGTTGTGTAAAAGTAAAAAGAACCCTGTCTTTAACCTGTGTGGGTAAAAAAAGCGGACTTATAACCAGTATAATCATTATCACACCGCCTGTAATGGCCTGCTTTTCCATCAACAAACCC
>JAUVGT010000003.1 GCA_030593645.1 Deltaproteobacteria bacterium | reverse complement strand
AATGGCAACCGAGTTCATATTGAAATCGGCTGTTCGCTTCAA
Organism: Deltaproteobacteria bacterium; assembly: GCA_030593645.1. GTDB lineage: Bacteria > Desulfobacterota > Desulfobacteria > Desulfobacterales > JAUVGT01 > JAUVGT01. The sequence goes on along the minus strand of JAUVGT010000003.1, from coordinate 31,832 downwards.
AAGATCATCGATCCTGATCGCACCATCTAATAGACTGTATTGGGTATGTAAGTGAAGATGAACAAAATCGGGTATTTCAGGGTTGGTATTATCCATTGGTTTAGGTTCCAGTATATCAGGGTTCACTTTTCACTTATCGTTTTTCACTGGTTTTTGAGAGCAAGCAACCCGTACCCTTTAATCCAAACGGTAATTGGGAGCTTCCTTGGTAATAATCACGTCATGGACATGACTTTCTCTCATACCGGCCGCGCTGATTCTCATAAAACGGGCCTTTTCTCTCAATTCTTCGATGGTCCGGCAGCCCACATAACCCATACCGGCTTTTAACCCGCCGATGAGCTGCTGAACGTTTGCTGAAAGACTTCCGATGTACGGAACACGTCCGACAATCCCTTCCGGAACCAGTTTTGAGTCATCCTCCAGGTCCTCCTGGTAATATCGGTCCTTGCTGCCTTTTTTCATGGCTTCAATAGAACCCATACCCCGATAAACTTTGTAACTGCGTCCCTGAAAAAATATTGATTCTCCGGGGCTTTCCTCCGTACCGGCAAACAGTCCACCAACCATAACTGAATGCGCCCCCGCTCCGATCGATTTTGTAATATCCCCCGAAAATTTGATACCGCCATCCGCGATCAGCGGAATTCCTTTTTTATTGGAAATAGATCTGCAATTCATTATTGCGGTGACCTGGGGAACACCCACACCCGCGATAATGCGGGTTGTACATATGGATCCGGGTCCGATTCCGATTTTAACTGCGTCAACACCAGCGCTTATCAGATCTTCCGCGCCCTTTTCCGTTCCGACATTGCCGGCTATCAGTTCAATGTTCTTAAATGTACTTTTCAATTGCTTAACCGCCTGGATGACATTTTTTGAATGCCCGTGGGCCGAATCGATCAGTATCACATCAGCTCTGGCTTTTAAAAGCTTGTCTGTCCGCTCTTCCGCGTCGGGGCCGACACCGATCGCGGCGCCAACCCTGAGTCTTCCCATACTGTCCTTACAGGCATTGGGGTATTTCTTAATCTTTTCAATATCCTTGATGGTAATCATGCCTTTTAGCCGCCCTTTTGAATCAACCACCAGAAGCTTCTCAATTCTGTGTTCATGGAGAAGTTTTTTTGAATCCTCTAAACTGATCCCTTCCGGTACGGTGATCAAATGGTCTTTGGTCATGACGTCGGCAACACTTTTTTCAAGATTGGTTTCAAATCTTAAATCCCTATTGGTAATAATCCCCACCAACTGATCGCCTTTTTTAACCGGAACCCCGGATATTCGGTATTTCTTCATCATCTCCAATACCATACTGACCGGCCGATCCGGCTCGATGGTCACAGGATCCACAATCATCCCGCTTTCAGATTTTTTTACCTGGTCGACTTCTATTGCCTGGCTTTCCATACTCATGTTGCGGTGAATAAAACCAATCCCCCCTTCACGGGCCATGCTGATGGAAGTACGGGCTTCTGTAACAGTATCCATAGCCGCACTGCAGAGAGGAATATTTAATGTCAGATTTTTTGTCAGCCGGGAGCTTGTATCCACATCCCTGGGTATGATATCGGAATAATTGGGAATCAGCAAAACATCATCAAAGGAATACGCTTCTTCCGGTGGTATTTTAATCATGGGTTACCTCCGTATAAATCTTGGATTTTTTTATTGTCTGGCAGCGCCGTTATTGCCATCGATTATTTATTATTTCTATTCGAATACATTCAATTGTTTTAATAATAACCGGATTAAATACCAAACTGATCAATTTTTATCAATGATTTATTTGATACCTTGACAATTGAATGGACCATATAATAATAACCTTTTTTGCTTGAATTTAAAATTCACGAATCACAACCCGAATAATGAAATGTTTAACTAAACGCGGCAGGCTTGGTGAACGGACACATGCTGATAAAAATTAATCCTATCAACCCCCAGTTACGACTCATAAAGTTGGTTGTCGAGTCACTTAAAAAGGGAGGAATAGTCGCTTATCCGACCGATACATATTACGGTATCGGCTGTGATATTATGAATAAAAAAGCCATCGAAAAGATTTATCTTTTAAAAAATCGCCATAAAAGTAAACCATTCAGTTTGATCTGTTTTGGTCTGAAAAATATCAGCCACTATGCAAAAGTTTCAAATTATGCCTATAAAACAATGAAACGTCTTTTACCCGGTCCATATACGTTTATTATGGACGGTTCCAAACTGGTCCCGAAAATCATGCTGACCAAAAGAAAGACCGCGGGAATCCGGGTGCCCGACAATTCAATCTGTCTTGCGATCGTAAAAGAATTCGGCAATCCAATAATTTCTACAAGCGCGAGTGGACCTGACAACTCGATCTTCAATGATCCCTCTCTCATCCATGATTATTTTAAAAACAGGATCGATATTGTGATTGATGGCGGGCCGGTGCCGGATCAACCCTCAAGTGTGGTTTCACTGATCAATGATACACCTGAAATCATAAGGGAGGGCGCCGGTGATATCGAAATATTCAGATAAAGTAAAAAGCCGGGTCCAAAGGGCCCGGTTTTGACTTGTCCGCCATAGCTTTAGCGACGGTGGAACACCCCTATAAGGGGATTTAACAAGTGCCTAAAGTGCTCTTAAGTGACTAAAGTGCCTAAAGTTAATGAATTCTGTCTGTTTTTATTTAAAAGATGGAGCTTATAGCGACTCCGGCTTGTCCGCCATAGCTTTAGCGACGGCGGGAACTGTCCGCATAGCTTTAGCGGCGACGGAACTTTAGTGCACTTTGATTTATTTCTTAGGTGGTGACCACCTTTTTATGAACCAACCTCTGTCGTCCCCGGTCTCCAAGACACCGGTAGAATCAATTACCAGATGCGCCGATTTCTCAGGCTCATGAGAAACCATGTAATGATTTTCAGACGTCATCCAGTATTGGATTTCTTCCTCCGACATATCCCCGCGCTCAAGTATTCTGTGCTCTCGAATTTCCTGTGGACACTTAAACCATATATGCAGGTCATAATAGTCGGACAACTCACCGCGAATCGCAGTAACGCCTTCGATGATTGCAATGCTGCCGGCATCAATATTTACCCGATCTTTCAGGCCATCAGACAGCCAGTCATACGGCTGATAACACGCTTTTCTGCCCGATCGCAGGGGGACAATCACCTGATCCCGGAGCCGTTCCCAATCGCAGTCTGACACTGTCGCATGCTTATAACACCGCTCACCCAAAGGGCGATAGAAGCTATCGACATGAACGACAGATACAGGTGTTTTAGTCGTCCTCAGGCTGTCTGCAAGCCAATCGGCGAAAGTTGTTTTTCCAGCTCCAGCTCCTCCATCGATCCCCACAATGACCGAACGGTTCAATGCCGGAAATTTGGTGATGTATTGTATAATATCCTGAATGGGTATACTCATTATGCAGTGCTTATCGTATGTTGAATGATTGCGAAATGCAGCACAACGCAGACACAAAGTGAAGCATCAGCGCTAACTTGGACTTACGAAACCGTCAAATGTTGGACGTTCATCTTTTCTCTGTTCGATGCTTACTTTTTTGCTTGGAATATTATGTTCACGGGGCAGGCACAGCGGACCGACTCTACACTATTTGTGCCTTAACGTTTTGGTGATGGTCGATAACGATATTCAACATCAATACCCGGGTATTCGGCATGACTTTTTAATTTTCCCGCAGTGTATTCGATCAGGTAATCAAGGATTGGTTTTTTCTTTTCCGGTGCGTATACAGGTGAAGGTTCACCTTCGATATTGGCCATTTTACCGGCCCATTTGATGGCATCTTCCAGGTTCCCGATACGGTCAACAAGACCAAGGGTCAGGGCTTCTTCACCTGAAAAAATTCGCCCATCCGCGAGTTTTGTCACAGCGTCGGTATCCATCTTTCTGCCATCTGAAATCGCTTTGATAAACTGCCGGTGAATCGTATCTGACAGATTCTGCATGATTTTCCGTTCCGCGTCACTCATTTCACGAACCGAAGATCCGATATCTTTGTAATCACCACTCTTTATGACTATCGGTATCAGACCTATTTTTTTCATAAGCGCTTCGATATTCGTCAGCACCATAATCACACCGATACTGCCGGTTACTGTACCCGGATTCGCAATAATACCGTTAGTGGCAGCAGCAATATAATAGCCGCCGGATGCGGCCACCGCGCCCATGGATGTGATCACTTTCTTTACTTCTACTGTTTTTTCTATCTCCCTGAATATTTCCTGGGCCGCGACAACCCCGCCGCCCGGAGAATCGACGCGTATAATTATCGCCTTAATCGATTCATCTTCACGGAACAGTCTCAGTTTTTCATTAACAGTTTTTGAGTCGGATATCACTCCAATAATTTCAATAATACCTATCTTTTCACCATCAGCTTTGTATTTCGCACTGTCAAAATCATTCAGTGCCACATTAAAAAACAGTGATGTTAATACAATTGCTGAAGATAGAATCATTGAAAAGCAGAGTATAAAGAATAGATATGGATGTCTGCGTGAGAACATTGGATAAAATAGTAAATTATTTATGCCTGGTATTTGAAAACGTAAGGTTCTAAATACCAGGCATACATCATCAGATTATTATTTTACTCTTCGTTAAGTTTTTCCTGAAGGTTTTCACGAAGAATCTCTCCAAAAGAAGAAGTGGCAGGTCCCATATTATTAACATAATCGTTCAAAAGACCCTGTTCATCTTCAATTTCAAGGCGTTTGATAGACAGGCCGATCCGCCTTTCATCGCTGTTAATATTCATCACTTTTGCAGTAATCATATCTCCAACGTTGAATTTACCCACAGGGGTCTTGATTTTGTCCTTACTGATCTCGGATACATGGATCAGGCCTTCGATACCTTCTTCCAGCTCAACAAATACACCAAAGTCAGTAAGATTTGTGATGGTACCTGTAATCTCTTTTCCAACCTCATAACGACGAGCCACTGTCTGCCAGGGATCTTCCTGCAGCTGCTTGATGCCCAGGGAAAATCTTTCATTATCCTTCTCAATATCAAGAACAATGGCCTGGATCACATCACCCTTTTTATAAATCTCTGAGGGGTGTTTGATACGTTTTGTCCAGGAGATATCCGAAATATGTACAAGCCCGTCAATCCCTTCATCAATACCGATAAAAAGACCGAAATCGGTTATGTTTTTGATTTTTCCTTCAATGGTCGTTCCAACCGGATATTTTTCGCTGATCACATCCCATGGATTGGGAGCCACCTGTTTCATACCCAGCGATATTCTCCTGTTTTCAGGTTTAAGATCAAGAACAACCGCTTCGACTTCATCGCCGACTGATACCACCTTGGAAGGATGTCGGATTTTCCGGGTCCATGACATTTCTGAAACATGAATCAGTCCTTCAATACCCTCTTCAAGTTCAACAAATGCCCCGTAATCCGTAAGACTGACCACCTTTCCCGTTACATGGGATTCAAGCGGATATTTTTCAGCGGCAATTGTCCAGGGATCCTGAGAGAGCTGCTTCATTCCAAGTGATACTCTTTCCTTTTCAACGTCATAGTTAAGGATTTTAACAGTTATCTCATCACCCACTGAAAAAAGTTCAGAAGGATGTTTAACACGTCCCCAGGATATATCGGTTATATGTAAAAGGCCGTCAACACCGCCAAGATCGACAAACACACCATATTCAGTAATATTCTTGACAATACCTTCGACAATCTTACCCTCATGAATCTCAGCGAGTGTGGCTTCCCTCTTGCTTGAACGTTCTTCCTCAAGGATGGCTCGTCTCGATAATACAATATTACTTCTTTTACGGTTGTATTTCAAAATTTTGAATTTATAACTGTTTCCGACCAGCTCATCAAGGTTTCGAATCGGGCGCAAATCCGCCTGCGATCCCGGCAAAAACGCCTGTACGCCGACATCCACGGAGAACCCACCTTTTACACGATTTGTTATGACGCCTTCGATGATTCCTTCATCATCATATGATTTCTTTATATCTTCCCAGACTTTGACGTTGGCCGCCTTTTCCTTGGAAAGAACCACGCGTTCTTCATCATCATCCCACCATTCAACCATCACTTCAACCGTATCACCGATTTCAGCGGTCACCTTGCCTTCTTCATCCCTGAATTCCTGAATTCGAATCTGTCCCTCAGATTTGTATCCAATATCAACAAGGACATGGTCCTTATCTATGGATATCACTTTCCCGGTAACCACCTCTCCTTCAGCAAACCGTTTGAAGCTCTCCTCATACATATCCAGAAGATCTTCCATAGTTTCACCGGATTCCACGGAATCTGGTGATTCACCATCAGAAGGCTGTTTCTGATCGTCTGTTTCTGATTTTTCAGAATCAGACTCATCGTTTTGATTTAATTGTTCTGTTTCATCGTTCATGCCAATATCTTCCATGTAAAAAAAATCCCCCTTAGCCAAGTATTTAGCCGCCATCGACAGGCAGCATAACCAAAATTTAATAACAGAGTAATTTTTAAATTACAATGAATATTTTAGATATTCATCATTTATTTGTTTTTTTTATGTTTTCTATGTGAGAAAGCATCAATTCAACAACTTTATCCACAGTAAAATCTGTCGAATCGATCACAACAGCATCTTCTGCCGATTTGAGAGGTGCCAACTCCCTGGTACTGTCATTTTTATCCCGTTTTTGCATATCCTGTTTAACATCTTTATAGCTCTGGGATGTTTTTGTTTTTATCTCTTCATATCGGCGCAAAGCCCTTTTATCTTGAGACGCGTCCAGGAAAAACTTAATCTCCGCATCCGGAAAAACAACGGTTCCCATATCACGTCCTTCAAATACTGCCCCCTTTTCCCTGCCCATCTTTCTCTGTAGATCAAGAAGATGCGTCCTGACCACGGCCCGGGCTGAAACCGCCGAAGCCAGCATGGATATTTTCGGGGTACGAATTTTATCTGTAATATCTGAATGATTCAATAGAAGGCGCTGTCCATTATCTGTCGAAACAAACTTTAGCTCTATGCTGTTGCAGAGCCTTTCAAGCCCCGCATCATCTTCGGGCGCTACATTCTGTAAATCCGCCGCCAGCGCAATCCCCCTGTATAAAGCCCCGGTATCAACATATTTGTAGTCAAGACGCTTTGAAAGCTCCTTACTGACAGTTGTTTTTCCCGCACCCGCGGGGCCGTCTATTGTAATGACAAACTTTCCGCACACCGGATCTGTTATTTTTCGGCTATATTCCATTTCCCTGCTGCATCCTAATTAAACGTTTAAAAAACCTCTTCAGATCAATTTTTCAGTGCGGCGTCTCTACCCTCATCCATGGCCTTCATATTAAGGGGTATCAATTTTGCCTTTTTAGCAAACTCTTTTTTAACACACTCACGAAGTATATCGAAGTTTACGATTTTACTCCTGGCCACAAAAGCTGAGAGAGCAACAATATTTGCCGAACGCACGCTGCCTGCTTTTCCGGCAATTTCATTTACAGACACCTTAATTTCATCCACATCATCACGACCGGAATCGATCGAAATCAATGAGCTGTTAATGAGGATAACACCGTTCGGTTTGACCATCGGCGCGAATTTTTCCAATGAAGGACGGTTCATGGCAACAAGATGCATCGGGTGCCGAATAATCGGTGAACCGATAAGCTTGTCACTGACCACAACAGTACAATATGCTGTCCCTCCGCGCATTTCCGGGCCATATGACGGTACCCAGGCAACTTCCAGCCCTTCCTTCATGGCCGCGTAAGCAAGAATTTTTGCACTTAATAATATTCCCTGGCCGCCGAAACCGGCAAACATCACTTCACTTTGCATTATGCCTCCTGAATTTTAAAGCTGCTTGATAATAGGTGCTCAAACAACCACATATTTAATAATTACTGAATACCCGGGTTTAAATCCAATAGAAAATGATACTAATCAGGTATCTTATAATCGCCCGGCTCATAATAGGGCAGCATTTTTTCCTCAGCCCATTTTATAGACTCCAGGGGCGTTAGGCCCCAATTTGTCGGGCATGTGCTGACGATTTCAACAAAACTGAAACATTTACCTTCCAACTGATAGGTGAACGCCTGCTTAATCGCCTTTTTGGCTTTATTGATGTATTTTGGTTTTAATACGGTTCGCCTTACAACATAGGCCGGTGTTTGAAGTGCGGCAATTAATTCCGCCACCTTGATCGGCATACCGACATCTTCCACATCCCGTCCAAAAGGACTTGTGGTTGTTCGTTGTTCGGGCATGGTTGTGGGAGCCATTTGACCACCGGTCATGCCGTAAACGGCATTATTCACAAAGATAGTGGTAAACTTTTCTCCACGATTCGCGGCATGAATAATCTCTCCCATACCAATACTGGCCAGATCACCATCTCCCTGATAAGTAAACACCATCAGGTCAGGGCGTACGCGTTTTATTCCTGTTGCCATTGCAGGGGCCCTTCCATGAGCGGCTTCCTGAAAATCGAATGAAAAATAATTATATGCCAGAACCGCACATCCGACCGGCGCAATACCAACTGTACGACCGCGGATACCAAGTTCATCGATCACTTCTGCAATCAGACGATGAATGATACCATGGGTACATCCCGGACAGTAATGCGTAATCTGGTCAGTGAGCGCTTCGGGTTTTTGAAATGTTTTTCCCATTATTTCAACTCCTTAGTCTGTTCTATTGAAAGGTGCTGGGTGTATGATATATTTAATATTGTTGTTACACATATTTTCAGTAAATTTTTCCTGACCCGTACACCTTTTTATAATGACTTAATAAATTCAATGACCTCTTCCGGGGTTGGTACTTCACCTCCGCATTTACCGAACCATTGAACAGGTTTTTTTCCCCTAACAGATCGTTCAACATCTTCCACCATCTGTCCCATACTCATTTCAATACTGGCAACAGACGTACAGCTCTCTTTTGAAGCCGCATCCTCAACCGCTTTTTCCGGAAATGGATACAGTGTCAGGGGCCGAATCATACCGACTTCAAATCCTTCTGATTTCAACTGATCAATAGCGGTTCTGCATACCCGGCTCATCGTACCATAGCTGACAAGCAGAACGTTGTAATCGGAATCTGTATTATAATTCTCAAACCGGATCTCTTCCCGTTTCATCCGTTCATATTTTTCCCTTAACACATTATTATGGCTGTTTAACATTTCAGGATCCAGAAACAGGGATTTGACCAGGTTTCGCTGATCACTTTTTCTGGTGTCCATACCATTTGTGGCCCACTCATCCTTGTTGGATGGCTCCACACTGAAGTTCTCCGGAAACTCGACAGGCTCCATCATCTGCCCGATCAGTCCGTCACCGAGAATCATTACCGGGTTTCGATATTTTTCTGCCAGGGGAAATGCCTCCATAACCATTTCAACAGCTTCCTGGACACTTGCCGGAGCCATTACCAGCAATCTAAAATCACCATGTCCAATACCCTTGGTTGCCTGCAAATAATCAGCCTGGGAAGGCAGTATTCCTCCCAGTCCGGGTCCTCCTCGCATGATATTCACAAATACAGCAGGGCACTGCGCCCCTGCAATATAACTGATTCCTTCACTCATCAGGCTGATACCTGGGCTGGAAGAGGTCGTGAAAACACGTGCTCCCGCAGCGGCAGCGCCAAAGATCATATAAGAAACCGCCACTTCGCTTTCTCCCTGAAGGAATACACCACCCGCTTCCGGCATTCGTTTTGAGAGATACTCGGCGACTTCGGACTGAGGTGTAATCGGATATGCAAAATAATTCAGGCAGCCTGCTCTGATTGCCGCTTCTCCGATTGCCTCATTGCCTTTCATTAATACTTTTCCCATATATTCCCCCCGTTTAATCCCGCTATACTGTTTCTTCAGCAATTTCAGTAATCGTTATCGCCACATCCGGACACATTGTACAACAGATCGCACAATGAATACAATCTTCAGGTCTTGCCTGGTATACCGGGAAATAACCTTTTGTATTAATATCTTCAGATATTTCCAGGACATTCTTCGGGCATACGGCCACACATAACCCGCATCCCTTGCACCTGTCATCTTCTACTTTATGTTTGTACGCCATAAATCATAAACTCCTCTTATCGTCTGAATGATTGTTCTCTCCCCGCGCCGCACCCGATGTTTCTTAAACAACATTTAGATTAAGGGGTCCATCTGGATGCTGAGGGTTCAGTTCTGTTTTTATTCAAATCAGATGGCTTTTTCCACGGCGGTACCAGCTGCCTTTTTATCGGCAAAACCGGGCAGGAAAAATGCTCCGGATTTATTTCCGGTATCAACTCATATGGGGCGGTAATAAATTCCAAGGGTAACCCCGACTCAGTGGAAAGATGGATTAAAAAATCATAGCCGCTCAAAATATCTTTCCCGGTTGTTTCATCAATCAAGTTTGCGTTTCCGACCAAACCGGTAATCGTCATTTTTGAAGCGGTTTCGATTTCGTCCCTGATTTTCAGGCACCCTTTAATATCTTCAGTAAATGGTCTTAAAGGATTAACCACCTGAATCATGCTGTATTTTCTGTCCTTGAACGCGTCTGCCAGGCTGGCGAGCACTGTGGCGCCCATATCATCACCACCCACATCGATCAGGGTCAACTGACATGGCCGTCTGATCATGCCTGCCACGGCAGGCGTCAGTATCGGAAGATCAGCCTGAAGGTACTCTTTCGGGGGAAGTACCACTTCAATTCCAAGTTTTGCAAGAGAAGCCGCTGCCTCGCGTGTTCTAAAATACGGATTAACGAGATCAAGATCTGCCACACGCACATCCATACCCGCCTTTTTCCTGTTTACAGCAAGATTAATCGATATTTCAGTCTTTCCGCTGCCGAAATTACCAACAATTACAACAATTCCTGTAAGGTCAATGTCCACTTTTCCAATCCTGATTGGTAAAATATACGATATCATCAATTTAAATAACCCCATTTTGTATTTTTAAAAACCATCTTTGTCAAGCTTTTCAACACACGAAAGAATCTATTATCGCTTTCAAACCCGCACTGCTTGACTCAAAATCCAGAAATGTTATGATCCGTACAAAATATTATGGATGGTTTATTTGAGTGGTGGTTAGAAGTCGTCTTAAAACCGTTACATTCGGACTTTTTACGAAATCATCAATTATATGTATACTCTTTAAGAATTCAGGAAAAAAGTACTATGGATCATGTTTTAACAGGTCTTGAGAATTTTCTTGCCGCGCCGCCCGAATCGATTCATGGAAACCGTCTCGGCCTGTTATGCAATCCGGCATCGGTCAACCGACGATTTCAACATGCCAGCAAATTAATTGACAAAAAATTCCCCGGACAACTGACCGCATTGTTCTCACCCCAGCATGGATTTTTCGCGGAAAAACAGGATAATATGATCGAATCGGACCATATGACCGATCCGGATCTGAATATCCCGATTTTCAGCTTATACGGTCAATCCCGCAAACCTCTAAAAGAAATGCTGAACCTGATAGACATACTGATTATCGACCTCCAGGATGCGGGTACAAGGGTCTATACCTTTATCTATACCATGTCCTATTGCCAGGAAGCCGCCCAAACGTTTGGCAAAAAAGTGATTATTCTGGATCGGCCGAATCCTGTTAATGGAATGACATTGGAGGGTAACTGCCTGAATGAGGACTGTGCTTCCTTTGTGGGCCGCTTCCCCATCCCCATGAGACATGGACTGACGATCGGTGAATTGTCTCTTTTATTTAACGACCATTTCAAAATTAATTGTGATATCGAAGTCGTTCCAATGAAAAACTGGAAAAGGGAAATGGTTTTCCCGGATACGGGGCTTCCATGGGTCCCGCCCTCCCCCAATCTCCCGACTGTCGATTCAGCAATGGTTTATCCCGGGCAGGTACTATGGGAAGGAACCAATATCTCGGAAGGCCGGGGTACCACTCAGCCCTTTGAACTGTTTGGGGCCCCGTTTCTTGATACTCAAAAAATTCTTGAAAAGCTAAGCGGTCCCCAAATACCCGGAGCATTCCTCAGGGCTGTGGTTTTTGAACCCACTTCAAATAAATGGGGCAAAAAACCCTGCCACGGTTTCCAGATCCATGTCACTGATCCTCAGGAATACAGACCATATATTTCAACACTGAAACTGATTCAATCGATCATCCTGCTTCATCAGGATGATTTTAAATGGAAGCTTCCGCCATATGAGTATGAAACTCAAAGGATGCCGATCGATTTGATTACAGGCAGCCGAAAATTAAGAAAACAGATTGAACAGGCGGAAGATATCGACGCCATCGCTTCATCCTGGGAAAAAGAACTTGAAGAATATAAAAAAATGATCCGGCCATTTCTATTGTATTGACAGGATGAATAAATATCCCCATTTCAGGAGTATTAAATTGAAAAATAACATCGAAAACTGGAAACGGATGCAGTTTAAGAAAAATAAGGTCTGGTTGTCTATTGATAAAAACGGAAGCCCGATAGATAAAAACGGCAAGGTATTAATCAAATATCAGCTGGATCAGGAACATGAATACTGGGTTCATAAAAAAAGTGTTCATGAGATTGATCCGTCACTATTAAAAAAATCCGGTCGAGGCAAAAAATCAGAAAAAAAACAATCCGGAAAGACTCAAAAAAAGTCGCCGGTCAACAATGAGATAGAATTCAAAAACACAATCCGCGTTTATACGGATGGGGCATCCTCCGGTAATCCCGGGCCTTCCGGGATCGGTGTTTTACTGATTTTTGACGGGTATGAAAAAAAAATATCAAAATATATCGGTGATGCGACCAATAATATCGCGGAACTGGAAGCAATCAAAACCGGTATACGGGAATTAAAAAAGAAAGACCTGCCCATAAGGATTTTCACTGATAGCGGTTACGCATACGGTGTACTTGAATTGGGGTGGAAGGCAAAGAAAAATACAAAACTGATCAGCTCCATCAAAAAGCTAATGTTTCAATTCAAAGATATTAAAATACTTAAAATTAAAGGGCATGCGGGTCATGATGGGAATGAACAGGCAGATAAACTGGCAACCTCCGCGATAAAAAAACATAAGGAAGTGCCTAAAGCGAACTAAGGGCTATCTTTTCAGCTTCAGGCACTCTATTCTGACGGCCTCGTAAAAAGTCCAACTTCTGCGTTGTGCTGCATTCCGCAATCATTCAACGTACTATAAGTACGCTTCATGATTACAAAATTTGCACGCCTTGAATTTGAACTTTTTACGAAACCATCTCATTCGGACTTTTTACGAGACCATCTATTTTAGTCCTCTTTTTTCAAGGAATCGATTTCTTCCTTTAAAGTATCGATCTCTTTTTTATAACTTTCAACCTTTTCATCTTCGTTTTCCTCGGTCTCCTTCTCCACGTCCTTTTTCAAGGAATCCTTGAGTTCATCAAAACCAAGATAAATAGCCAGACACCCGCCAAGTAAAGCCGTTGCCGGCAATATTCCGGCCAGAACCGTCAAAAACTGCTGCCACCAGATTCCGATACCGATTAAACCCGCTGCCGCAGCAATTGCACCTCCGATTAATGTTTTCATATCATGTGCCCTCCCTTAACATTTATTAAATTTATCCATTTTTATTATCATTGAAAATTTTTTATGATTTCAACATAATTTCCATAGATTAAACTTTTTTGCAATAAAAAATCAACTTTAGTACCAGTACACTCCCCCGTCAAATAAAATATTGCAAACCTGATATTGTTTTGTTAGCGTCTGAACCTCCTGAACGGCTAAGATGAAAAACATTTCAGGAATCATATGTTTTCCAAAAAGGTTATGGGCAAAGCGTATTTTGATAATAGATAAAGTGTTGAATTAAATATATAATGATAAAGTTAAAAAAGTCAAACAAGATTAATCTCAAGATGAAACTTCGTGAAAGGGTCAACACCCTTCTGGATGATACTTATAATCACTATACCTGTTATCTACCGAAAAAATTCGGAATTATTACATCTTCAGTGTTAAGGTTTCTCTTTTCCGGTATTCGGATCAAAGAAGACCAGATTGATCATATCAAACAAATACCTGAAGACGCGTTAATTGTCTATGTCTCAAAATTTAAAAGCAAATTCGCCTACCTTTATTATCATATTATTTATCATAAAAAAAATCTTCCACCCCCGGAGGTTGGTTTTGACTATAAAATCCTTCTGCTCCAACCGATTAGCCGGATGATCAAAATTTTTATTTCCCATGTTGATTTTTTCCTGAAAAACCTGACTTTTCCCAACCCCTATAACAGTGGCTATATCGCCGACGAATTAATAAAGGGAAAAACCGGTTTTTTATCTCTCATCGAAAAAGGAGGGTTCCACAGGAGATTTGTAAAAGCCAAAACTGATCCGATCCTATATCTTATTGAAATTCAGCAATCCACAGACCGCGCGATTTTTATCGTTCCCCAGTTGATGTTTTTCAGCACAAAACCCCAACGGGTAAATCCGTCTCTTGTCGACATGTTATTTGGCACAGAAGAAAATCCTGGGAAAATCAGGCGCCTGGTAATATTGTTCACAAAGCCTTCAAAGGTTTTTGTGGAAATATCCCAGCCGGTTAACCTGAAAATACTTTTATCTCATCAGGACAATGCCGGATTGAGCATTGAACATCAGGCCATGAATATAAGACAGACTTTACTGACCGGTCTGAATCAGCACAAGAATAGTATTACCGGCCCGGCCCTGCAGTCAAGAGAGGAGATGAAAGAGAACATACTTACAACTGGACGTTTCCGTGAGTTCATGAATAATTACTCTGCGGCACGTAATATTCCGTCGCATGAAGTCCGGAAAAAGGCGGACGCTTATCTTGAGGAAATCGCCGCGAATTACAGCATCAGGCTGATAAAAATTGTGGCGGTCATTGTCGGTTGGATAATGAATATAATGTTTGAGGGGGTTACCACAAATAACGACAGCCTGACTAAGATCAAAACCATGTCGCAAAAGGGCCCGTTAGTCCTCATACCCAATCATAAGAGTCATATCGATTACCTGATCTTATCATATGTCCTGTATAAAAATAAAATGCCCTGCCCGCATATCGCGGCCGGCAAAAATCTTTCATTCTGGCCGATGGGACCCATTTTCAGGGGGGGCGGAGCATTTTTTATCAGACGAACCTTCCGGGGAGCTGTGCTTTATTCAAAAGTATTTACGGAATATATATATAAACTTTTAAAAGATGGATTTAATATTGAATTCTTTATTGAGGGCACCAGGAGCCGGACAGGAAAACTGGTTTTACCCAAATTGGGACTTCTTTCCATCCTGCTTGAAGCGTATAGGAACGGTGCGTGCAAAGATATGACTTTTGTACCGATATATATCGGATACGACAGAGTATTGGAAGAAAAGTCCTACATCAATGAGATTGAAGGTCAGAAAAAGGAACCAGAAAATTTGCTGCAGGTAATCAGGGCCAGGAAATTTTTGAAAAGAAGATATGGCAAAGTCTATATCCAATTCCATGACCCCCTGTCGATAAATGACCTGTTTACACAATGGGGTAAGACTTTAGCGGAAATGGAAGCCAAGGAAAAAAACGCTTTTTGCCGCAACCTCGGGCACAGAATTATAAACTCCATTAATAAGGCAACAGTTGTGACGGCGCATGGTCTGCTGGCCAGCGCCGCCCTGAACCTATCAGGGAACAATTTTTCGTTTGAGAAAATAAAAGCCGTTGTTGAAACATATATCACGTACCTGTATTCAAATGATGCAAAACTGGCCGATACCCTTTACATGGATCAGGATCATACAATACAGAATGCTTTTGATTCCTATGTTCAAAGAAAATTAATAGAACCCGTGCCCAGAACTGTTGATAATCCGGATACTGCCAGGCTCTTTTTTGTGAAGAAAGACAAAAGGACAGCGCTGGAGTACTACAAGAATAACTGTATCGCCTTTTTTATTCCGGCCGCAATAACAGCCATTGAAATCCTTGTAAAAGACGCTTTCCAGTTCTCTATTACGGACATTCATAAGGGATATTCATTTCTCCAGGAGTTATTTAAAAATGAGTTCGCGTATGACATTGATAAAACGCCTGAATATCACGTTCAAAAAAGTATAAAATCATTTGTTAATGAAGCCGCTGTGACTCCCCATCAAACACTTCCGGATACATATAACATTACTTCTGAAGGTCTGAGGAAGCTGAAGCTGTTTTCCGGTTTCTTAAAAACATATTTTGAAACATATTGTGTTGTACTGGATGTACTGAAAAACAACTCAAGAGAATCCCTCAACCCCAAAGAACGCCTGAGGAAAATTGAAGCAACCGGGATTCGAATGTATAAACAGAAAGAAATTGAACGAAAAGAAGCCCTTTCAAAGGTCACATACCAAAACGCGATCGATTTTTTTAACAGCCGTAAGATCAAGGGATCGGAAGATCATGTTGAAATAGAAGTATTCGATCATGCCATTAAACGATATCTTGACAAACTCCAGCCTTAACTATTAAACCCTAAGAGTTCGCGTAAAAATAAATGAAAAAAAGATTACTAACCAAATAATTTTATTGATAATTTTCATGACTTTCTCCGATGTACTATGTGATGCAACCTCCGGTACCTCATTTTAAAAGATATCCCAGCTTAATCGCCTCTTCAATTCTCCGTCGATATTCCGATTTTTGTGCGATCATTTTATATTTTTCTTTCTTGGCTTCAAGACCGAGTCTTTTTAGAAAACGATACGGAATTTCCCGGCTCAGTATATACGCCAGCCAGTCGGGCAGATAACCTCCCAGATCAAATTGAGAAATATATATTACCCTTGTCCGCTCCCTGTTAAGATATTCCAGCCGCAGCTGACTTTTCCATTCAGGAATCCTGACCGTCCGTCTTTTTAAGGGTACAACATCTGATTTAATCCCGGTCATGATAATATTTATACGTCCTGTTCTGTAATCTTTTTGAACAGTTATTTTGGCCACGCAATCCCTGTTTTGTAACGGCCAGATAAAGTCGTACAGATGATATAACAGCATTTCATTTTCACCCATTGTTTTTACCAATCGGGATTCCAGCAAATATTCCACCCATTCTTTTTGGCCGCTGAAATTTTCGAGCACAGTACCGATTTCTTCTATCCTGGCATCAACTTCACAAACCGCTTTAAACTCCCCGGTGGTCTCACCTTTGGTTTGCCGGCGATATACGATAATATTATCCGCATTTTTTACCAATTGCCAATCGCTCTGAACAGCGGATATGGGTAGTGGTATAATGAGTAAGAATACGATTATGAAATATTTTAATTTAGATTTCATCGGCAATGGGCATTAATATGTCTTCCCCGGCAAAATTCACTCTCCACCTCTTCAGTACAAAAATAGAAAAAATAAAAACCTCAATTATTCCTGCCAGTAAGCTGAACCCTGCCAGGTCATCAAATCGCGGCCAAAATAAAACGGTTATGGAGTGTATATCCAGAGTTGCCAATATTCCGGGCAAGATTCCGTATAATACAACAAAATAGAAGATACACGCCATGTCGGCCCGTTTATGATTTTTGGCAAAATTGAAAAACAGAATAATCCCTATATCACGTATCAGAAAAAATAAAACTGAAAGGATAAACAATTGAAAATTGCTTACCCCATCTTTTATATCATAGCCCTCATTGATCACATAAATGGCCACCAATGATAGTATAAATACAATCGATAACGAAAATACCCAATAAGGCAAATGATTCAAAGCCATACGCCATAACCTGTTTTTCATGTACTGCATAACTCGTCTGATCTGAACTGCATCTTTTTTGTCAGAAAATATAGTCAGATAAGACAATGCGACAGAAAGAGCGAAAGAAAAAACAACCCTGGCCGGAAGAATCTCAGTGCTCTTAAACATCGGACTGTTGATAAAACCTGCACAGTAAAAAAGCAGGAAAATCTGAAATGAAACCCATACCCATGGAGAACATTTCAACTGTAGTTCAGAGCGCATTAAACGATAAATACCGATAACCGCCCAGGTGGTGAATATTAATAATGACCCCAGAGTAAAAACAAGATTATCAAAATTGGTACCATACCAATACGGTTTGATTTCATCCTGAACTGAAATGGCTAAAACAGGTGAAACAACAATAATTGCCAATACCAGGTAGCTGGCAGTTAGCGACCGGTCATAGATTCTTTTTTTCAATAAACCGGTCAAACTGGCCAAAAGCCCGATTGAATGGCTCAGCAGCCCGCCTAAAATATAGATAATAATAACCAGGATTGTCCGATAAGCCGGATTATTTTCAGCACTGAATCCATAAATCAAAAGGCAAAAAATCCCCCCGTACCAGGTAAATATGGTACTCCCCAATAATTTTCCCCATGTCATTGACCATGGTCCAAGGGTTGACATTCGCTGACTATCCCAGGTTCGATCTTTTATTTCCGACAGCACTGATTCAGATGCCAACCGGGAACCCCACAGGATTGATATGGCCCAGAAAAAACCTAAACCGAAACCGGCCAGGGAATTATCAACTTTCAATTGATTTAGAAAGAATACCAGGAGAAATAGAGCGGCAAGCCCCAGTGGCATACCAATAAGCCGATGTGTTGATATTTCCAGCCATATATTTCGCTGAAGTTCAGGGTTGATTTTAATTCTCATTATATTCCCTCCCCGGCTTCGGTTTTAACCTTTACTGTATCAAGATAAGCATTCTGCATATCTACTTTTTCCTGAACAAATGACATGATCGGTAAATCGCGTAAAATCAAGTCTTTTAAAAGCAAGTGCTGAGCAAAAGGATCTTTTACATAGCTGAAACAGGCAGTAGCACCATCGATTTTAATATCAGTCACATGATCCACTTCAGTTAAAACGTCGTGAAGTGAATCCACAACTTTCGTTAAGGTTAATTTTAATAATACCGCTGATTCTGACTCCTGGCCAATAATTTCATGAGATATAATTTTTCCGTTTTTCAAAATAATCATATCTGTAGAATACTCATCCAGTTCGGCCAAAATATGAGATGAAACAATAAGAGTAATACCCTGATCACTGAGACGAATAAACAGTTCCGCCAAATCGGCCCGGGCTTCAGGATCAAGCCCGGAGGCGGGTTCATCAAGCAGCAGTATCTTTGGCTCATGAACGATGGCCTGAGCGATCGCCAGTTTTTGCCTTAATCCCCTGGAAAGCTCCCCGGCTTTTGTGTTTAACCGGTCTGAGAGATTAAGACGTTCAGCCGCGAGTTTTGCCGCCGATAGGTAACCATCCGGCGAGTGCCCATGTGAAAGTGCGGAGTAACAAATACACTTTTCTACGGTCAGTTCTTCATAAAGACCGAAAAAATCTGAAAGAAACCCGACTTTTCGATGACATTCACGCGGTTCTTTGAGCACATCCGTATTTTCAACCTGGATCGATCCGGAAAAGGGTTGTTCAAGCCCGGCAAGACAGCGCAGTAAAGTGGTCTTCCCAGCCCCGTTGGGTCCGACCAGTGCGGTAATATTACCGGCTTTTACAGAAAAGGAAACATTATCAAGCGCCCGAACACCGGGATAATCAAAATAAAGATTCTTGACATCAATCATGTTTGTTCCTTCCTAATATGTTAATGGATACCACTTATGGTCAATATCTAATAATATAATTCTATTTAGGATTGGTAAAGAAAAACCACGAAATTATTTCTTTTTCTTCTAATCAGATGATTGGAAGCGGCTAAAAATCGTATGCATGCAGATGTGCGATAAAATCGAATTGTTTTATCAGGCTTGACTGTTTTGAGATGATTTCGCTTTCAATATATATCTATTTTTACTCTATTTTTGACGGTTTCGTAAAAAGTTCAAATTCAAGGCGTGCAAATTTCGTAATCATGAAGCGTACTTATAGTACGTTGAATGATTGCGAAATGCAGCACAACGCAGAAGTTGGTCCGCCTACGGCGGATTACGAAACCGTCATTTTTTAACCCATTACTTTTAATTACACCCCTCAAAAACAATATTTCCATTCCCAATCCCAGAGATTTCTGATAAGACACACATTGATTAAGATATCAAAATCTTCTATAGCGTCATACCGACGGAGACTGAAATCCATTAATTTCATATACTTCTGGACTCCGGCCTCCGCCGGTATGACGGGAAAACGGACTTTTAAAGAAATCATCAATAATGTTACAAAAAAAATCAGAACCGACACACAACAGGAGTTCCCTCAGAAAATGGATCAATTCCTGCGTCCAGGATACATATAACCACCACGCATGCTTTCTGCCTGGACAGGTTGGCATTTTTTCACCTGCCATACTTAATCTGTATTTTTCAGGTATAAAAATAAATAGAGAACAGCTTGATATTATAAGACAAATCCCCGAAAAAGCCGTCGTTGTCTATGTAAACAAACTCCATAGTCATTTTGAATACCTGTTTTCTTATTCCCGATTTAATGATGAAGGTCTCCCTTTTCCTGAAATCGGATTTGATTACAAAACCATCACCTGGCAGTCGGTTTCACGGCTTTTCAAAATTTTTATATTCAAGACCGCGTATATCATTAAAAATTTTTCTCTGCCTGATCCATACGAAAGTGGCTATATAAAAAACGAGCTGCTCAATGGGCGTACCGGCATGCTCTCTCTTGTCAGAAAAAAAGGATTCTACCAGAGATTTGTAAAAGAAAAAACAGACCCCCTGCAGTATCTTCTTGAAATGCAGGAATCGATGAATCGCCCCATTATCATTGTTCCGCAGCTCATGTTCTTCAGTAAAAACGCTCAACGGTCTGTCCCGACATTTCTCGATATTATATTCGGCACGGAACAGAAGCCCGGTAGAATCAGGCGAACCGTCAATCTATTAAAAAATCGAGGAAAAATTTTCGCGGAAATATCCCAACCCATCAACCTTAAAAAGTTCATTATTCAAACCGATATCAAGGAAAAAAATATCAGGCTCCGGGCGTTGATATTGCGGCGCAATCTTCTTTTTCAGCTGAACCACCACCGGAGAAGTATTACAGGGCCTGTGCTTAAATCCAGGGAAGAACTCCGGGAAAGTATTCTTACAAATGACAGGCTCCGCCTCTTTATGGAAAACTATTCGCAAAAGCGGAATGTACCTTTAAAAACCATTCATAAACAGGCCAACTCATACCTGGATGAAATAGCTGCCACATACAATACCGGCTTTATCAGGATCGCTTCGAGTATTGTAAGCTGGTTTTTAAACAGTATGTTTGACGGTGTCGCGATCGATCGTGACGGATTGAGCAAGGTAAAAAAAATGTCACAACGGGGGCCTCTAATACTGATCCCCTGCCATAAATCTCATATTGATTATCTTATTCTTCCTTATATCCTTTCAAATTATGATATGCCGTGCCCTCACGGTGTTGCCGGTAAAAACCTGTTTTTCTGGCCGCTTGGATGGATTTTACGACGGGGCGGAGCATTTTCCATCAGACGATCATTTGGAGGAGCTGTATTTTATACCAAAGTATTTTCAGAATACATATATATGCTGCTCAAAGAAGGTTTTAATCTGGAACTTTTTTTTGAAGGTGGAAGGAGCCGAACGGGCAAACTGATCGCGCCCAAGCTTGGTTTTCTTTCCATACTTCTGAATGCTTATAAAGCTGGCGCATGCGATGATATGATATTTGCTCCAATCTATATCGGGTATGACAGGGTACCGGAAGAAGACTCGTATCTTAACGAGATAAAGGGGGGAGAAAAAAAGCCGGAAAACCTCTAACAGTTCTTAAGGATAAGAAAATTTTTGAAAAAAAAATATGGAAAAATCTATATCAATTTTCATGAACCGTTTTCTCTGCAGGATCTTCTGATAAAGAACAACTCAACGATTCACGAGATGACATCAAAAGAACAGAATATATTATGCCGCGAGCTGGGGCACAGAATTATTTCCGCCATCGAAGAAGTTTCTGTTGCGACACCTTATTCTCTGGCAGCAAGTGCAATTTTAAACAATTCATATCACAAATTTACTTATGATCAGATTAATATCAATTTAACAATTCTATTAAATCATCTGATAACACACAAATTCGAGCTCGCCGATACACTGCGAAAAGACCCGGAGCGTGTGTTAAAACATATACTGGAACATTTTGTTCAACGGAAGTTTATTGAAAAAATAGTTATTTACCGGGAAAAAAGCAGTCCGGGTATTCTGTATAAAATTAATGAAAACAAAAGATCTAACCTTGAATACTATAAAAACAATGTGGTCAGTTTTTTCATACCCGCGGCTTACTCCGCACTCATTATTTTGAACATGGAAACAGAACAATTTACAGCAAAAGATCTTTATGATGACTACATCATTCTTGTAAACATGTTTATCAATGAATTTACGAGTAATATTGACCATACCTATGAATATCTTGTCAGAAAAACAATTAAGGGGTTTATCAATAATTCTGTCATTGTTCCGCATCCAACCCTTCCAGATACGTATCATACCACCGCGGCAGGTAACAGGAAACTGAAGTTCTTCTCATCTTTCCTGAAAGCCTATTTTGAGTCCTACTTGATCACATTAAACTTTTTCGAACGATATAAAAGAAATTCAATGAAACCGGAAGATCGTCTGAACAAAATCCAGTCCCTGGGAGCAGAAATGTTCAGGCAAAATCAAATTGAATGCATGGAAGCACTTTCCAGCATCAATTATCAGAATGCTGTTGATTTTTATACCCGAAATGGTATCCGGGGCTCGGATGATAAAAAAAAGATTACTGATTATAAAAACACCATTCAAAAATATCTGAACATTTTTAAATCTAAATAGTTGACTGTATAAATATGAAAGCATTAATACTCGCGGCAGGTTTTGGCACACGCCTTCTACCCTATACTGAAAAAACACCCAAGCCGTTGTTTCCCATCGCGGGCAGGCCTCTGCTTGATATTACAATCGAAAATCTTATCAAAGCAGGCTGTGAAGCCATAACCGTTAATACGCATCATCTCGCTGACGATATCGATAATTATTTAAAGAACAGGGAATATCCGATACCGGTTTATACCCGGTTTGAACCCAAAATCCTGGGCACCGGCGGTGCGATCAGGAATATTACCGACTTCTGGGAACAGAGACCATTTATCGTTATCAACAGTGATATCATCACTGATATAGATCTAAAAAAAGTCTATGAATTCCACATGAGTCATAATCATCCCGCCACGCTTGTACTCCATCACTGCCCTGACTTCAATTTTGTTTCCATCGACAAAAAGAAATTTATCAAGGGTTTTAGTCAAAAGGATAGGGTCGGAAACCAAATGAATCTGAAAAAATTGGCGTTTACCGGGATACAGGTGCTTGATCCTGAAATCCTCGACTTTATTCCGAAAGGATCTTTTTACAGCAGCATCAATGCATTTCGAGATATGATGTCAACCGGCCGTAAAATAAAAGCATATACAGAAAAAAACCATTACTGGACCGATGTCGGTACACCTGCAAGCTACATGGAGGCGGTGTATAAAAAAACATCATATCATGCATTCACTGCAGCCTGGAAGGAACCTTCATCTGAAAAGATTTCACGTACAAAATTGAAAGGAGACGGTTCCGGCAGAACCTGGTACCGCCTGGCTTCAAAAGATCGATCCTTGATTATGGCGGATCATGGCATCAGAAATGATAAACCAGTTGCTGAAGTCGATTCGTTTATTTCAATCGGCAGGCACCTGTATGCGGCGGGTATTCCTGTTCCTAAAATCTTTCTTGGGGATCGATTTTCCGGATTGGTCTTCATGGAAGATCTGGGTGATCATGATCTCCAATCCGCTGTCCGTAATTCAAAAACAACAGAAACCATAATGGATCATTATAAATCTGTCATAAAATCTCTGATTAAAATGTCTATTTCCGGCGCAAAAAACTTCGATACGGCCTGGACCTTTCAGACGGACATCTACAGCAGGGAAATGATTCTTGAAAATGAATGCCGTTATTTTGTTGAAGCCTTTTTGCAAAAACACCTGGGGTACAGCCTTCAGTATAAAGATTTTAAAGATGAATTCCATATTCTTGCTGAAAAAGCCCTGTCGTTTTCAACCAACGGATTCATGCACCGGGACATGCAGTCCAGGAATATTATGTTAAAAAACGGTAAGTACTATTTCATTGATTTCCAGGGCGGCCGTCTTGGTCCCATACAATATGATCTGGCATCACTTTTGATTGATCCTTATGTGGAACTTTCCACCTCCATGCAAAGTCAACTGCTGGATTACTGCATTAAAAAACTATCTGATACAATAGAAATTAACACGGAGCGATTCAAAAAGGGATATTATTATTGTACATTAACACGAAACCTCCAGATACTCGGCGCCTATGGTTTTTTGAGCAATGTCATGAAAAAAACATACTTTAAACAATACATCCGCCCGGCCGTAATAACACTCCAGCGCAGCCTTTCACACCCATACGCTTCCCTTTTTACTAAACTCAGGGAAACCGCAAATAATATTGGCGGCCTTGAATGAATTCAGTGCGATATGCTGTAACCCTACAATAAATCAAAAAATAATGATTGACTCCACATATAAAAGATATCATTATCTATCGGATATATTGAACAATGGGGCATTATTAGAAGTGTCTTCAACACTTCTACTCATTTATTGTGATAGCATGCTGCGAGACAGGTAAATTATGAATTTCAGCCTAAGTTCATTAAGGAGTCTCTTTTCATCCGATCTTGCTATTGATCTGGGTACTGCAAACACAATTGTGTATGTAACGGACCGGGGAATCGTATTGAATGAACCGTCTGTTATCGCAATAAAGCTGAAAAACAGGTTCAGTAATCGAGTCCTTGCGATTGGGACCGAGGCTAGAAAAATGCTGGGACGAACACCGAACGGAATACGGGTTGTCCGTCCCATGCGGGATGGTGTTATCGCGGATTTTGAAATCACTTCGATAATGCTGCGCCAGTTTATTCGCAGGATTGACCGAAGGTGGGCATTCAGAAAGCCCATCATCGTTATCGCCGTCCCATCCGGTATCACACAGGTTGAAAAAAGGGCTGTGATTGAGTCTGCTGAAACTGCCGGAGCCAGAAAGGTTTTTTTAATCGAAGAACCCATGGCTGCCGCGATTGGTGCCGACCTTCCTGTCACTGAACCCACATGCAACATGGTAATAGATATTGGCGGCGGCACAACGGACGTCGCGGTCATTTCTCTTGGCGGAATTGTATACAGCAAATCGATTAAAGTGGCGGGTGACAAGATGAATACCGCGATCATCCAGTATATCAGGAGGAAATATAACCTGCTGTTAGGAGAAAGAACCGCGGAATCCATAAAAATGACGTTGGGAAATGTGTGCCCTTCTTTGAAAAACCCGGAAACCATGGCCATTAAAGGCAGAAACCTTAAAACAGGAATCCCGGCTACACTGCTCATTACTGAAGAAAATATCAGGCAGGCGATTTCAGAACAGATTGATCTCATATTACAGGCAGTCAAGACAGTTCTCGAGCAAACCCCTCCTGAACTGCTTACAGACATATTTGAAAGAGGTGTTCTTTTAACCGGGGGAGGTGCTCTATTAAAAAACCTCGACAAATATATCAGTGATGAATGCAACATACCGGTGATAATACCCAATCACCCCTTAACAACCGTAGCCCTTGGTACAGGAAAGGTGCTGGGTAATATCAAGCGTTATCAGCACGCTTTATTATAGCAATGGTTCCATACCGCATATGGGTACCGGGATGCGGATCAATCGATTCGGGAGAACATCAATGAAACGGATTAAAGTAATGGTTAACGGCCTGCCTGGAAAAGTTGCCGGTGTCGTTGCGAGGCATGTTGTTGAAAATGATCGATTTGAACTGATTCCCTATTCATTAACAGGACCGGAGATAACGGACAGTGAATTTAAGATCAATGACTTTAACATTCAGCTGGTCCTGCCGGATATGAGCGAAAAAATAATCAATAACATCAAAATCGGCACAGGTAATTTGATCTGTATCGATTTTACGCACCCCTCGGCAGTGAACAGTAATGCTGAATTTTACTGCAGAAACAATCTACCGTTTGTAATGGGTACAACCGGCGGTGATCGGGAACTTCTCGATCAAACCGTCGCACGGTCCTCAATATCCGCGATTATCGCGCCGAACATGGCCAAACAGATTGTCGGATTCCAGGCCATGATGGAATATACGGCCAAAACCTTCCCGGGTCTCTTTACGGGTTATTCTTTAAAAATAGAGGAAAGCCATCAAAAAGGAAAGGCGGATACCAGCGGTACGGCAAAAGCCATGACAAAATACTTTAATTCATTTGGTATACCTTTTTCTGAAGACGAAATCATAAAAGAGCGTGATCCCGAGATTCAAAAAAACATCTGGAAAATCCCTGAAGAATATTTAGATGGTCACGGCTGGCATAAATATACGCTGATATCGGGCGATGGAACCGTCCGGTTTGAATTCAGCCACACTATTAATGGGCGGGAAATATATGGTGAAGGCACGCTAGATGCGGTTTCTTATCTCCATGAAAAAATCAGGAGCGGTATTTTGGGTAAAGTATTTACCATGATAGATGTTCTGAAAGGGGTTGACTCATAAATGGATCAATCACCTCCCATTCCACGTTGTATGTTTGTTTGATTGTCCTTCTTTTTAGCTATATCTTCAAGATATTTCCTGGCGGTTTTATTTCCCGGTTCGATTTCAATTATTCTTCGAAACTGCTTTGCTGCTTTTTTCATCAATCCCTTTTCCAGGTATAAAATTCCAAGCCTCTCTCTGAACATAATATCATCAGGTTTTAACTTTAACGCTTTTATAAATTCTTTTTCAGCCCGGTCGATTTCATATTTTTCCCAATACGCCTGACCCAGGCCAAAATAACTGTCAGCATCACTTGGGTCCAGAGAAAGGGCTTTCCCGAATGTCTCGATCGACTCCTTTATCATTTTCTGCTCAAAATATGCTAAACCCAGGTTACGATAAATTCCATTCGATTGATATCCCAGAGCTATCGCCTTTCTGTAGTTTATGATCTCCGTTTCAAAATAACCCAACTGGCCATAACCATATCCAAGGTAATAGAATGCCGCCGCATTGGCCGGTTTTTTTTTAATTATCTTTTCAAATAGCCTGACTCCTTCAATATAATTTCCCTGCTTCATAACATTGTACGCTTTTTCCTCCTCCGGCGATCTGTTCTCTGCCCGGGGGTCTTTTGCGGTATGCACTGAGCACCCTGCATTTAGGAGCAGGACTGCAAAGGAAAGAAGAATGGGAAAATACCTGCGCATGATTAATCCGTATCAATAAAATCCATAGAAATAAAATAGAAAAAGCGAAGCGCTTCCAGATTCGACGTTGGATGTTCGACGTTCGCCTTTTATTATTCCTCTCTGAACCCCCATAATGGATATTCCAGGTGATATGTTGCTATTTTCCCGGGGTTATTCTCACGGCTCGCCACTAGCCAGAGGGAGCTTTGCCTGTTCGAAGTGGAAATCGGATCAAAGGGATCCCAGTCAGGTAAAAGGATCATCGCGTTATCCGCGCTGTATTCAATATCGCCCGATTCCTTAAACGCGCCAAGATCGGGTTTTTTCGTATATCCTCCCTCCGAATCACGTGAGAGTTCAGATACAACAAAAAATGCGACATTCTGCTCATCTCTAATGGCTTCCATATGTCGAAGCCATGAATCTATCCCTGTCCTTCGATCTGAAAGATCTTTAAACGGCAGTTTATGCAGGCTGTCGACAACCACAACCGTTTCATCCCTTCGTGTTTCATGCTGCAGGAAGTCAATTTGCCGACTCATGATTTCCGGGTTCAAACTTCTATCTGTAACAACACGAAAATATTGAAACATATTCCTGATCTCTGAATGTGCCTTCCTGAGGCGTCCGGAGATTTTCTCATCCGCTGAATTTTTTCGTATGTCCTTTTCTGAGCATCTGCTCAACCGGGAAAGTGTCCTTGAATATATTTTCTGACGACCGTTTTCAAAATCATAATAGATAACCGGTGTCTTCAGTCTTGCCATGTCGGTTGATACCTGCATAAAAAAACAGGATTTCCCGGCCTTGGGCGGCCCACCCATGATATTGATACCCCGTATACCGTTCATTGCCTGATCCATTTTCTTAAACCCTGAAGGGAGTCCAAGAAGATCTTTACCCTTATCTCTTTCCAGTACTTCATAAAACGTTTTATGTTCCTTGTCAGGTGAAGTAAAGGGTGAAAAGGACTTGGAGGCTTTGATCATTGAAGAAAACGCAAGCCTGAAGTCCTTGCCTTTTTCCCTGGCCAGGCGGCTTAACGTATAGCCTCTTTTAAACTGGGAAGGCCATTTCAAGATCCTGGCCTTAAACCCGAGCCGGCTGGCAAGCGTACGGGCGGACAGTTGTTCTTCAGGAGTATTCCCTACCGCGATAAAAACATGATCGATAAATTCCAGTCTCTCAGGACTTATGATCTCAAGATCCGATGCAGAAGGAACCGCAACACCCGGATAGCCCATCTCCCTGATGATTAAAAGATTATTTTCACCGGCAGTCACGAAAAGAGCCCCGTCTTCACACCTGTCGATCTCAGATGCTTCGAAAATTTGAAAGTCCTTTGAAAAATATTTCTCGTTTCCATGCCAGAAATTATCCTCCTCCCGGGTCGGCAGGATACATCTGGCAGCATAGCTGTGACCATCTTCAAGGTAATATGGATATACCAGGTACCGGCCATTATATCCGATTTTCAATTCATCAAGGACCGCCTTTGAAACACCGAAATCACTGAAGTATTCATACTCACTGGGGCTCATCAATGAAACAAACTTGATAATGTCCGGTTTCAGGTTTTTGATGGGAAATATGATATCTCTGACATACGGTTCCCTGTCGGAATCGTATCCCGGAACCTCGTTTGGATCGATCCCCATTAACTGGCAAAAATAAAGGGCAAATCCACCCGGTCTGCACTTGTTTAAACATCTGAAATAGCCGGAAAAAAAACTTTCCGGGTTAAGATAGACCACCAGTATACCCGGTTTTGCAACACCCTTGGCCTGACAAAATGGGCATGGCGCCTTGAGATACTGCTTTTCAATTTTTGCGCCGGGAACATGTTTTAAATAAAATTTTTTAATTTTTTCTGTATAATCCATGGTTACATCCCCTCAACCACTTCAAAAACCTTTTCTAACGCTTCGTTGAGCTTTTCTGCCCGGGTTCCGCCTGCCTGGGCCATATCAGGTCTTCCCCCGCCGCTGCCGCCGACGACAACAGCAATCTCCTTGATGATATTCCCTGCATGATATTTCTTTACTAAATCGTTTGTAACAATCGCGATCAGGAGGACTTTCTGCCCGGAAATACTTCCCAGGACAACGATCCCTGACTTTATTTTGTCTTTAAACCGATCTGCCAGATCCCTTAACGCGGCAGGGTTGTCTACCACTACCTTTCTGGAAAGAACCTTAATACTGTTAATGGTCCTTGTTCCGTCTTCGGCATCGTCAGCAGAAGCGGCGGCGATTTCAGCTTTTAGTTTCTCGATCTCTTTTTCAAAACTCCTGTGGGTTGAAATCAATTTTTCAACCCTCTCAGCAACCTCCTTCGGTTTATCCCTGAGCAAAAAAGCTGCTTCCCGAAGCACCCTTGCTGTCTGCTGCATATGCTTAATTGCTACCTCACCGGTTATGGCTTCAATTCTCCTTACACCCGATGCCACACTCGATTCACTCAATATTTTAAAAAAGCCAATGTCACCGGTTCTTTTGGCGTGCGTTCCCCCGCATAGTTCACTGCTAAACCGCGCCAATGAAACCACCCTTACCCGATCACCGTATTTTTCTTCAAAAAGAGCCGTCGCCCCTGATTTAAATGCCTCGTTGGCATCCATCTCCTCGGTATGAACAGGAATGTTTTCCCGTATCTTTTGATTGACCAGATCTTCAACTTTATCCAGGTCATTGGCATCAATCTTTTCAAAATGACTGAAATCAAACCGAAACCTTTCCGGTGTAACCTCGGATCCTGCCTGTTTTATGTGATCACCAAGGACATTCCGCAATCCCCGATGGAGAATATGTGTAGCAGTATGATTTCGTCTCACAGCATTTCGTTTTTCCTTGTCAACTCGCAAGGTGACCCGATCCCCGTTTTTTATACTTCCTGCAACAATTTCACCTTTATGAATAATCAGACCGGTCGGATCTTTTATTGTATCAGTGACTGTCATTTCAAAACCGTTAGCTTCTATTTTTCCGGTATCACCGGTCTGCCCGCCGGATTCCCCGTAAAAAGGCGTTGCTTCTGTTATCACTTCAGTATCAGCGCCCTCTGATACTTTAGAAACTTCTTTTCCGTTCTCAATGAGCAGCAGTATATTTGAATCATAATGTGTGTTATCGTATCCAACAAATTCGGGTTTAATACCAGAGGCGGTTAACTTCTTGTATGCATCACTTATACCGAGAAATTCCGTAGTAGATCCGGATTTCTTCCGCTGCTCAGCCATGGCTGATTCATATCCTTTCATATCAAGGATCATGTCTTCATCTCTTATGACATCTCTCACGATATCAACGGGGAACCCGTAAGTATCATAAAGTTTGAAGATAATCTTTCCGGGAACTGTACGTTCACCCTTTGCTTTTATATCAGACAAAGTATCGTTAAGGAGCTTTAATCCGTTATCGAGTGTATTAATAAATCTCTTTTCTTCATTTTTTATTACACCTGTGATAAATGCGCTGTTTTCCAACAGGTCAGGATATGCCGGCTTCATGATATCAAAAACCACATCAGCCGTTTGGTGTAAAAACGGTTTGGTGAGCCCAATCGCCCGTCCATAACGTATTGCCCGGCGCATGATCCTTCGAAGCACATAACCCCTTCCTTCATTGGAAGGAAAAATCCCGTCACCGATCAGAAACGCAGCGGCACGGCTGTGATCCGCGATTACCTTCATGGCCACATCCGCTTTCTTTGAATCTCCCATGCGTTTTCCAGACAACTCTTCAGCCTTTCTTAATACCGGCATAATCAAATCTGTTTCATAATTTGTCGGGGTATCCTGCAGGATAGATACCATCCGTTCAAGCCCAAGTCCCGTATCTATGGATGGTTTCGGAAGAGGTGTCATCTTCCCGGCCGCATCGCGGTTAAACTGCATAAAAACCAGGTTCCAGATTTCAAGATACCGATCACATTCGCAACCCAATTTACAATCTTGTTTCCCGCAGCCAAATGCTTCCCCGCGGTCAATATGAATTTCACTGCACGGACCGCATGGACCGGTATCGCCCATTGCCCAAAAATTATCTTCTTCCCCGAAACGTACAATCCTGTCTTCGGGAACCCCGATATTTTTCCGCCATATATCAAACGCTTCGTCATCCTCCAGGTAGATCGATACCCAGAGTTTGTCTTCCGGCAGTCCATATCCATTTATTAAAAGATCCCAGCCATATTCAACCGCAAGCTCCTTAAAGTAATCGCCAAAGGAAAAATTACCCAGCATTTCAAAAAAAGTGTGATGCCTTGCCGTATACCCCACATTCTCGAGGTCATTGTGCTTACCCCCCGCGCGCACGCACTTCTGGGAAGTGGTTGCCCTGAGATAATCACGTTTTTCCTGCCCCAGGAACGTACGTTTAAACTGTACCATTCCGGCATTTACAAAAAGAAGCGTCGGGTCGTCTTGCGGAATAAGGGAAGAACTTCTTACAATTCGATGATCATGTTTTTCAAAATACTTAAGAAATAAACTGCGAACCTCATTGCCTGTCATTTT
>JAUVGT010000431.1 GCA_030593645.1 Deltaproteobacteria bacterium | reverse complement strand
TATGGGGGTATGGCAGTCAGGAAGAATTGCTTGGTTCCGGTGCTGATGCGAATTGCAGCCGTCCGGAAAAAATAAAAGAAACAATAGAGAAATTTTCTATTCAAACAATATGATAAGTAAAATACCATTTTTTTCATTTCTGATCATTTTATTATTTTTTACTAATGCCAACGGGCAGACAAATAAAATTGAAAAGAAATTCGTCAATGCCGGACTCATCGATATCAATACCATTGACCAAACCATCCAGGTGGATCTGGTTAATTCCGATCCGGGTAAGAATTATTTCCGGGAAAATTATTACAATGGACTGAAAAAAGCATATCTGAGAAAAGTAGTTGCAATTAAGCTTTCAAGGGCACAGAAGATCTTAAAAACAAAACATTCAAACTATTCCCTGCTGATTCTG
Source organism: Deltaproteobacteria bacterium (assembly GCA_030593645.1). GTDB lineage: Bacteria > Desulfobacterota > Desulfobacteria > Desulfobacterales > JAUVGT01 > JAUVGT01. The sequence goes on along the minus strand of JAUVGT010000431.1, from coordinate 3,179 downwards.
GACGCCGCCAGGCCGAGAAGTGTTTCCCGCTTGATGTATCAAAAGATGAAGGGAACAAGATACGAAAAATATGTCGCGAATCCCAAAAGGGGTTCCATGCATAATTATGGAATTGCTGTGGATATTACGATTGTCGACAAGAACGGTGAAGAATTGGATATGGGATTTTCACCATTCAGGAAAAGCACATTGGAATTATACTGGCAGTTTGCAAAATACAAAATGGGTTTTAAATTAAGCCGGAAGCAGGCTGCAAATCGAAAACTGTTATCTGATACCATGAAAAGGGCAGGGTTCCTGCCGCTGAGCTATGAGTGGTGGCATTTTAACGGTATGCCTAAAAATGAAGCCAGGAAAAAGTATAATATAATCGAATAGTTTAGAAGCTGTAAATAAAATAAGGAGTTCCACAGGTGTTCCGGTCCTGAAAAATAGAAGGGCGGATTTAGAATACGCCCCTACGTTTCCGAAAGAAACGCGATCACTTCCTGTTGAAACCTTTTCGGTGCTTCCGCCGGAATGGTGTGTCCCACACCGGTAAGCTCTTTGTGCTTTCCCTTACAGAGATCCGCAAGTTTTTTTGCCCCCTTTATATCAACAAGGGGATCTTCATCTCCTGAAAGGACAAGGGTTGGGGAGGATATTTTTGATGCCGGCTGATCGATGGGCGGATATTCAGCCATTGCCTTAATATGGGCCATCAATGCTTCTTTACAGTTTCGCCTGACAAGAACTTTTACCATATTGTCAAAGATTTTTCGGTTTTGTAATTGATACTCTTTACCAAGAACAGAAGGAAGAAAAGCGTTCATCATTGCTTCTACCCCGCGGGTTGATAGTATTTCCTTCCATGATTGGATCAAGAGCTTTGACCGGTTGGTTTGGGCGGCGGTCATACTGCATAATATCAGATGGTTTAAATGATCGGGATTTTTAGCGGCAAACGCAATCGCCACACGAGATCCGTGGCTGAGACCGACAAGGTTTGTTTTTTTTATGGCCAGGTGATTCAGCAAATCTTTAAGATCAGCGGTATGTAAATCCAAAGTGAGTTGATAATTCCCAATGTCGCTCTGCCCCTGGGCCCTGGCATCATACATGACAATATTAAAAGTGTCCTGTAAGGCTCTGGAATGCGGTTTCCAATTCAGTGATGTCTGGGCTGTGCCGTTTAAAAAAACAATAACCGGTTTTTCTGAATGAAAACCCTGTACCTCATAATACAGCCTGCATTTGTCTTCTGTTTCAAAATAGGGCAATTTGATCTCTTAAATCGTTAGGGTAAACTCCTGAAGTGATTCAATGCGAGGCGGACTCAAACAACTCCCTGGCCTGGTAAGAACTTCTGACAAACGGTCCGCCCGCAACTTCTGAAAATCCCATATCACGGGCTGTGTTTTTCAAGTCTTCAAATTCTTCCGGGGGAACAAACCGCTGTACCGGCAGATGATCTTTACTGGGCTGCAGGTATTGTCCCAGGGTGAGGAGCTGGCATCCCGCATCGATCAAATCTTTAAATGTTTCGATGATCTCTTCCGGTGTTTCTCCAAGTCCGAGCATCATCCCGGATTTGGTCGGGATGGCAGAAGTATATTGGCGGCTTCGCTTGATCAATTCGAGAGATCTTGTGTAAATCGCTTCGGGGCGAACTTTGCCGTAAAGCCTTTGTGCTGTTTCAATGTTATGGTTCAGAACATCCGGTTCGGCACCAAGAACTGTTTTAAGGGCAGCCGCGTCCCCTTGAAAATCGGGTATGAGAACTTCGACCAGGGCATCCGGTATCTTCTTTTTAATTTTGAGGATGGTTTCCGCGAAAATGGATGCACCGCCGTCCGGTAGGTCATCCCGTGTGACAGAGGTTACGACGATATAACGCAGTTTCATATTCAAGGCAGCGTCTGCCACTCTTGCCGGTTCTCCCGGATCGGGTTTGCCTTCAGGACCGTGATCCACCGCGCAGAACCGGCAGTTTCGGGTACAGTGTGAACCCATAATCAGAAATGTTGCCGTGTGTTTTGAAAAGCATTCCCACATATTGGGGCATTTGGCTTCACGGCAAACCGTGTTCAGCCGGTCTTTTTTCAGTAGGGATCTTATTTTTTCATATTCAGGCCCGGTTGGAAGTTTTCGCCTGAGCCACCGGGGTTTTCTGACCTGTATTTTCTTTTCTTTATTCATAATTTTCTATCATGTATACTTGATATGACGCCTGCGGCAATATCCTCTTGTCCGGGTTTCGGGTAAAGATACCGGGTTCTGGTTTTAAATACATCTCTTAGGTGATCCTTTAACGCCTGACGAACTTCCGGCATGGATACGGATGCTGAAAGTGCATTGTTCATCGATGTCATTTTCACGTCATGGAGGCCGCAGGGATTGATCCAGTTAAACGGTTCCAGGGACAGGTTGACATTAAGAGCAAGCCCGTGAAAACTTATTCCTTTTCGAATCGCTATTCCGATGCTTCCCAGTTTTTTATTGCCGACCCATATCCCCGCGTTTACAGGGCTGCGCTTTGCCGGAACACCCCAGTCAAACGCTGTACGGATCATCATTTCTTCCAAACCGGAAACAAATTCCTTTACACCGATTCTCATTTTTCCGAGATTCACGATGAAATATACAACCAGCTGGCCGGGACCATGATAGGTGATGTCTCCGCCCCGTTCTACCTGAATCAATGAAATTCCGGATTTTTTAAGAAAACTTCGGGATACGCACAGATTTTCAGACCCGCCGCGGCGGCCGAGAGTAAATACCGCGGGATGTTCCAGAAAAAGCGCGATATCGGTATTGATTGTTTTGTTGATTCTCGCGGCAACAAGACTGGTCTGGAGGTCCCACGCGTCTTCATAGTCTGTCATGGGCAGATCAAACAGGCACCATGTGTTGTTGGCTTTTACGGGCGGCTCACTGTGTGCTTGTGTAAATTTGCTGCCCTGCGTTCCTGATGGTTCAGGAGGTTTATTTTCGTGTATGATTTGGGTCATTTCTGTCTTACCTGATTCTAAAACCAGTAAAAATCCGGGTCCAAAGGACCCGGCTTTGACTTGTCCGCCATAGCTTTAGCGGCGGTGGGTCACCCCTCTAAGGGGATTTAACAAGTGCCTAAAGTGCGCTAAAGTGACTAAAATGCCTAAAGTTAATGAATCCTGTCTGTTTTTATTTAAAAGATGGAG
>JAUVGT010000388.1 GCA_030593645.1 Deltaproteobacteria bacterium | reverse complement strand
CCGTAGGCGGACCAACTTCTGCGTTGTGCTGCATTTCGCAATCATTCAACGCCCCGGTTAAATAAAAAGTATAGATTTAACAGGGCAAGTACGATAAGTACGCTTCATGATTACGAAATTTGCACGCCTTGAATTTGAACTTTTTACGAAACCGTCTCATTCGGACTTTTTACGAGACCATCAACCTTGTTGCTTCCTTGATGGGATATAAAATGAAACACCTGTTTGAAATTTCTGAAACGGAAAGAAAAAATACGGCGTAACCTCACTTCATTTGACACATGACAGGACACTAGAAGGCAGCTTCAATGGACTGCGTTTTTCCTTTTTCCACCAGGATCCCGGTAAATGCTTTCATTTTGCCTTGTTCCTCGATATCCAGCACCTTGACGTCAAATTTGCCCGGCAAAAGGCTGAACACTCTTACGCCACCGCTGGTCCAGTGCGTGTAATACTTCCTGCCGTCCGATGTATACAGTTCCACAGGGGTATTAAAGGGCTTACCGGCTTTGCTTGCTGTGACCTTAAGAAAGCCAACTGAAAAATCAGCTGTTTTTTCGACTGTCTTACCGGTGCCGATCTCGATCCCTGTAAATGTCTCAGCCGGCAGAATCACCGGGATTGTGTGGTTAACAACTTTTACGTTATAGGTCCCGGCCGGGAGATCGAATGTTCTAACGCCGCTGCTGGTCCAGTGAGAAAAATATTTCTTGCCGTCAGGTGTGGATATTTCCACTGCGGCATTAAACGGTTTGCCGTTAATAAGAGTGGTTACCTTTAGGGCGCCGCCGGTAAAATCAGCTGTCTTCTCTACGGTTTGGCCTTCCGCAATCAGGATGCCGGGAAAGTTCACAAATGGCTGTTTGGGCATTTTGTTGTCAATCACCTTAATATCGTAAATCCCGGGCGGCAGCCGGAAAGTTTTCTTACCGGGCTCCATTTTTTTTATTTCAACAGGCCCGTTCATAAAGTTTTTCTTTTCACCCTTAATGTTTATTTCAACCCAGGGATTATAAGGTTTTCCATTCTTTATGGCTGTTATCTTGAAGAACCCCCATTTTCCGGCGTCATCAACTACGTTCTGTGCGGCTGCTTTGAAATCAGCGGCATCATTGGCCTCATAATATGTGCCCCCACCCGCTTTTGCAATGCATTCAAGCTGTTTCTTTTCCTCGCCGCTGACGTCAAAACCGATCACATACATAACGAACCGGGCGCCGCTCTCCTTGAGCTTTCTGACCAGCTCACACGGATCGCCCCCACAGGTTTCCTTGCCGTCGCTGACCAGTATGATTGTGGTTTCTTCCTGAACGGTTTTAAGAGTGTCCGCGGTTGTTTGTACAGAAAGTGTGATTGGGGTTTTGCCCTTTGGGTTTATGGCCATGATTGTGCTGATGATTTTTTCTTTATTCAGCACGCTGAGCGGGATAAGTTCTTCAACGTCGCTGCAGTCTCCTTTTTTTCTGTGTCCGTATGCTACCAGCCCGACATTAATACCTTCCGGCAGGTCCATGATCATATCCGTGAGCACTTTCTTCGCGATTTGAATTTTTGCAGTACCCTTTATCTGGCCCCACATGCTGCCCGAGGCGTCAAAGATAAACACCATATTGTTACTTTGGTTGCCTGCTGATACAGCTATGGTGGATGTCAGAAGGATGATTAGAATGATGATTCCCGAAAAAAATGAAAGCGGCTGTCTTCTCATCGTTGTCCTCCAAAATGTTATAATATTGCTGCGGGCAGCAAAATACCGGTCAATCATTGGACCTGCCTCACAGCAAAGTGTGTGAATGCATATTATTTTGCGCCCAGGCTTTTTAAAAGTTTGACCATTTCAGGGTCTTTCTCTTTAGTCGCCAGGCTAAGCGGAGTGGATCCGTCTTTTGCCCTGGCATTTACATTCGCGCCATGTTTAACTAAAAATTTAACAAGATCAGTTTTTTTGTTTCCTGCGGCCATTATGAGGCACGTATACCCGGCAATGGGACCGGTGTCAGGTGTTTCATCAACATTCGCGCCTTTGGACAGCAGGAACTCCGCCAGACCGGTTGACGCGCGATCGCTCACAATACCGGTAATACAGTAAGTAAAGGCTCCGTTCCCATCATTCGATTTCGCGTTAACATCCGCGCCTTTTGATATTAAAAGCCTGGCAACCTCTTCTTTTCCTGAAGTACAGGCCGCCATTAACGGGGTTACCCCTTTGCCTGTCTTTATATTGACGTCAGCGCCTTTTGCTATTAAAAGCTTTGCCATATCATCGTAATAGCTGCAGGCGATAAAAAGCGGGGTGACGGTTCCGACACCGCCCACTTCCGTCAGCTCATTAATGTCAGCTCCCTCGGCCAGAAGCTTTTTCACGGATGCGATATCATTCCCGATAACTTTATCATGTAGTTCCCCAGCCAGTAAAGTGCCGGGTGCTGTGAAACATGCAATAAGAAAAAATAAAACTGTCAGGTTAAGTGTGTTCCTTTTCACAATGATCTCCTTTTCATGGATAAACTTCCATTTTATTTGCAATTTCCGATACGATTGCCGTTTAGATGGCTGGTCATTTCCATGTTTGCCTGGGACATCGATATAGTCATCGTACCTTTCAAACTGTCTCCGCTGTATGTTATTTCACCGGTTCCTGTCACATCGCCGCCCTGACCGGTGCATTTCATTGTCCATGTCACTGTATTGCCGTTTGTCTTAACGTCGATGATTTCGCACTCCTGTCCCGGTTGTTGAGAGCCCTGCGGAACGAGGTCGTTTTTTGTTATACACTGGGTGTGTTTCACAGGCGGCATGTCCACCCCCTGCATCTGCATTTTCGTGGTGATTTCCCAGAGGCCTTCTTTCATGTTTGGGCCTGAATCGGCACAGGAAACTAAAATTGCAACCATTAGAATTATTGATACGACAAATCGTTTTTTTAACATAGTTAATCCTTCTTTTTTGTTTTTTTAAAGCTTTGTGTTTGTTTTTTACCCGGTTTTTTTTTAATGACCGGACAAATAATCTTGTCCAGCTCTGACAGATTTTTAAAAGAAAGCTTTTTTTTAGTACCGATTTCTTCTATAACTCCTACGATACTCTCGTGGTTTTCCTTTTCTCGACGGTATATGCGTATGAGATAACTTTCCATATGAAACCATGTTTATCAGATCCACAGTCACAGATCGGTCACAGATTGGAAAAAACAGGAACAAAACATGAAACGTAAGCAGGTGACGATAAATAAATTAACTCCACCGGAACTTCCAAAAGTTGTTTTGAGAAAACACCTGTTCCGCATACTGGACAAAAAAGAGCATTACCAGGCAACATGGGTATCAGCAATGGCAGGTTCCGGAAAGACTACATTGGTGGCAAGCTATTTAAATAATGGTAATTTTCCTTGTTTGTGGTATCAAATGGATGAAGGGGATAGTGATATCGCTACATTTTTTTATTACCTTGGACTTGCCGTAAAAAAAGCGACTCCCCGAAAGCGAAAATCCCTGCCTTTTTTAACGCCTGAATATCTTCCGGGTGTATCCGTATTTGCCCGGCGATTTTTTGAAAATCTGTGCAGCCGTGTATCACCGCCATTTTATCTTATTTTTGATAATTATCACGAGATATCTCCGGCATCACCATTTCATGATGTCTTCAAAGATGCCCTGTCCGGAATTTCTCCGGACATCCACATCATTGTGATGAGCAGAACTGACCCTCCTCAGGCCTTTGCCGGTATGCTTGCAAATAATAAAATGAGAATAATCGGTTCAAACCACCTATCCCTGAACCTTGAGGAGTCAAAAGAGATAATACGGATTGAGACCGGGAAAAAACTTTCCGGTAAAATAATTGAACGGATATATGAAAAAACATTAGGGTGGGCGGCCGGTCTGATCCTCATCGCAAAGACCACCGGAGCAGACGATACCACACCCCGACTTTCCGACACATTTATCCCGGAAAAGATATTTGACTATTTTGCCATAGAACTCTTTGATAAAATGAATAAAACTTACAGGGAGTTTTTACTCAAAACCGCTTTTTTACCCAGCATAACAATTTCTATGGCTAAAGCATTAACCGGCAAAGACGATGCATACCGCATATTGTCATCATTAAGAAGCAAACATTTATTTACTGAAAAATTCTCCACACCTGCCAGGTTATATCAATACCATCCCCTGTTTCGTGAGTTTTTACTGATGCAGTGAATGTAAAAAATATGCAGAGGCAACAAAGGCTAACAACGACTTACACCTGACGCTGCTCTGCTGCGCTTCACGGCGCAGGTGGAACCAACCGATTAGGCATCTATCCCTTACTGATCTGGGGTAACCCAGGGAGGCACTTGTCAACCGGACATTTATTGGTGAGATTATAGCTGCTGTGGCAGTGGCAGGATTGCTTGTATTCTTCCTGAGGCGGCGGGCTGCTTAAAAAGGATTCATCTTATGAGCTTATGTTGCACAATCGCTTGGATTGTTGTTCAGTTGCGCACTAAGACAGAACATGTGAGCTGAACTTTCTTACTGACTGGGTATTATCCAACCGCCCGCACCAATCTCTTGCCTATCTTGCCCATCGTAGAGCATATTGAAAAAGAACTTGCT
>JAUVGT010000444.1 GCA_030593645.1 Deltaproteobacteria bacterium | reverse complement strand
TGTTGGTCAAACTCATTGTAAATTCCTTCCCGTCGATCACATATACTCTCTCGGCGTTTCGAACCACCGAATGCCGCCAGTAATCAAGAAGCTGCATGTGTTCCGCTTTCATGTATTCCGTTGAACGGATACATTTTCCATTATTCTTTTCCTTGGCTGAATCAAGCACCTTGGGAACCGGTGCGGGAGCGGCCTTCCCCTTGTTCACCACAAAGTGAAACAAGAAAGGAAATATCAAAATTATCAGAAAGATAACCAAACCCGCAATGATAAGTTTTTTATCATTCATTAGAATCACCCTCCGTATCGCCCTCAGTATCACCCTCAGCTTCAGCTGCAAAACCAGGCAGATCTTCGCCGCGCAGGTCGGTCGGCCGTTCGGTCTGACCGGGGAGGATCAGGGCATTGCCCACCATTTCATGGACACCGGTTACATCGACTCCCGGGACCCAGTAATTCATAAGGTCCGGCAGAGCAGCCCGGTCGACCGCACATATGGTGGATAGCATATTGACATCATGTTTTTCATGAACATATTTCACTGCATTGGCTCTGGGCATGCCGCCAGCCATTCTCAGCTCCATATCTTCTCCAGCGTTCAGACCCGATCCGCTGCCGCAGCAGAATGTGTGTTCCCGTATAGTATTCGCCGGCATTTCATAAAAATTGTTGCAGATATTTTCAATCACATACCGCGGTTCTTCAAAAAGTCCCATGCCCCGGGCCGGGTTGCAGGAATCATGATAGGTTACACGTAAATGATCATTCCGGCTGGGATCCAGGTCGAGTTTTCCGTGTTTGATCAGATCAGCCGTAAACTCTGTAATATGAACCATTTTGGTTGATTTGGCGCTTTCGAATTTGGTTCCCGTGATGGGTGAAACCGGTTCTTCCAGAAAATCCGCGGGTCCGTTCATGGTATCCATATACTGGTTGATAACACGCCACATATGCCCGCATTCACCACCCAGGATCCATTTCACACCGAGCCGTTTTGCTTCAGCGTACATTTTTGAATTCAACCGCTTCATCATTTCATGGCTGGTAAAAAACCCGAAATTCCCGCCCTCGGATGCGTATGTGCTCCAGGTGACGTCAAACCCATACTTTTCTTTCAGAAATTTAAAAAGCATCAGGTAACCCATACAGGTATAGGTCCCGGGATCCGCAAACACATCACCGGATGGGGTGATAAATAAAATATCCGCGCCGACTTTATTATACTGCGGCTCGGTATTAATCCCGGTCAGCTCCTCAATATCCTCCACAAAAAAATCGAGCATATCCTTAAACGCGTGGGGCTGGATTCCGAGATGATTCCCGGTCCGGTAACAGTTCGCCACCGGTGTCGCGATCCAGTCGATGTTCAGTCCCAAAAGGTTTAATAGTTCCCTGCCCATGATGGTAATTTCCGCGGTATCAATACCATAAGGACAATAAACAGAACACCTGCGGCATTCCGTGCATTGATACATATAGGACCACCACTCTTTGAGCACATCGATGCCCATCGGACGGGCTCCATTGATTTTTCCGAGTATTTTCCCGGCTGTTGTAAAATCGTTTCGATAAACCGACCGTAACAGTTCAGCCCGGACAACCGGCATGTTTTTCGGGTCACCGGTGCCGATAAAAAAATGACACTTATCCGCGCAGGCCCCGCACCGGACACAGACATCCATAAATACTTTAAAAGACCTGAATTTATCCAGGCGTTCCTTAAAGCCTTTATGAATAATATCCTGCCAGTTTTCAGGAAGCTGCCAATCCTCATCAAAACAGCTCCATTTTCTCGGATTGGGGAGTCCGACATACTCAAGACTTTTCGGATTGCCCGCGTAACAGGCGATCCCTTTTCGAATATCCGTGGGGATATCCATCCAGTCTGTGTGCGGCGGCTGCCGATCGGCCGCCAGCAATTCCTCTGGTTTTGGAAGATCTGACATATATATTACTCCTTTTTCTCTGGCTCGGGTTCAGGTTCCTCTTCGACCGGCTTTTCTTCCGGCTGTTTTACCACCGGAAGACCGGCTTCTACCATTTTTTCCCTGAACTCATCTTCGTATTCATCATATGTATGAACGGGTACAGGATAATTCCAGGGGTTGACGTGGCGCCTGGCCCTGGAATCTGTGGTTAAATTTCTGGTGGGGCTTAAAAATACTCCCCCCAGGTGCATCAGCTTGCTGAAAGGGAAATAGGCCAGCAAAATACTGACAAAGAAGATATGAACAAAGAATACGGGGTCTATCGTTTTTATTACAACCATAACCGTATTCCAATTAAAGGTGATTAAGCCGTAGGTTAGCTCCTTGGCCGCCACCACATCAATTTTTAAAAAATACCGCATCAGGATACCGGTCAAAGCGATTCCGAAAATCAGAAAAAGCGGGAAAAAATCCGCGGCAAGCGAAATAAACCTGACCTGGGGGATCAGAACCCTTCTTAAAAAGAGATAAAAGACAGCCGCGAGAAGAACGATCCCGGACATGTAGACACCGGGCAGGCCAAACTGCTGAACATCATAGATAATTTCAACCCTGAAAAACGAGTCCACATTTTCCAGCAGCTGGATCAAAAAGGGTACCGGTTCCATGAAGAACCGAAGATGTCTGGCCAGGACCGTAAAAAAAGCCGCGTGAAAAGCCAGCGCGCCCACCCACAGAAAAACTTCAAGGTGATAGGAAATTTTGGACCCTTCCTTTAATTTCATGCGTGTGTTCCTGAATAGAGAACGAAAAAACACAATCTCCAGGAACATGCGTATTACCACACCTGTTTTTGTGGTTGGATTATCGATTCGTGAGTGATTAATCCAGGAAAATGATTTCTGCTGCCCGCATGTGGTTGGTATACGG
>JAUVGT010000113.1 GCA_030593645.1 Deltaproteobacteria bacterium | reverse complement strand
TATTCTAATTTGGTAAGACTGCCGATTTCAGCCGGAATATTCCCGGTTAGCTGGTTAAAAGAAAGACTTAAATCCCAGAGTTCCGGCTTGTTGCCGATTCCATGCGGAATACTTCCTGTAAGCTGATTACCGCTGAGTAATAAGCGTTTCAGATTTGTTAAATTTTCTATCTCCTCGGGAATAGATCCTGTTAACTGGTTGTAACCTAAGTTAAGTAATTCCATATTGGTTAAGTTGCCAACTGCCGGCGGAATACTCCCGGTTAATTGATTGCCGCTGAATACCAAATTTATTAGATTTGTAAGACTCCAAATTTCAGGCGGTATACTGCCGGTGAGTTGATTGCTGTTTAAACTTATATTTGTCAGATTGTTTAAGTCTCCTAATTCTGATGGGATGCTACCTGTAAGCTGATTGTTGTTAATCGAAAAGTTTCTAAGGTTGACCAAATTTTCTATCTCTGTGGGGATACTGCCGGTTAATTGATTAGATCCAATTTCCAGAAACTCAAGACTTGTCATATTCCAAATTACAGACGGTATACTGCCCGTGAGCTGATTGGAGTACATGCGTAAAGTAGTCAGATTCGTCAGGTTATTTATTTCAGGCGGAATATTCCCTGAAAGCCCATTTGACCAAAGATTTATATACGTTACAGTGTTCTCCAGATCGTCGCACCCGATACCATACCAATCGCATTCCGTTCCGGGTTCTGAAAAACCATCTCCAGCTAAGGGTGGGGTTTTCCAGCCACTGTCATTGTACCAAAAAAATCCATCTGTATTGTTATAAATCGCGATGAGTGCAGCTCTTTCAGATGAAGAAATGGAAGCGTTCGCTGTAACTGCAAAACAGGCGAATAAAATTAAGAGAAGGAGTGCAAAAAGTTTGATGTGTTTTTTATTCGCCATTTTAATTTTTCTATTTCCAAGCATGTTTTTTCTCCTTTGACTATATAAGTTCTTACCAGGCTGAAAGTATTTCCTTCTAATACAACCGGATCATATGGACCGGATCAGTATTAATCCCCTGGTGGTGTCTCAGCTTTTTTTGGTATGAATTTAAGTTTTTTTACTTCTCCGGATTCTGCTCCCGGGGGCGGGACATTTTCTTCTTTACCGATGGTTTTATCCCCTGTCTGGCTTGCTCCCGGGGGCGGTACTTTTTTTCGCGGTTCGAACTTGATCGGTTCTCCAGGGTTGTTATCTGCCCCGGGAGGAGATACATTGCGTTCGATTCTAAACTCTGTTGCATCGATTCCAGCTTTCTTTTTTCCCGACATAATGGTTTTGACTAAATCATCCGATTGAGCGGCTTTTTCTTGATTAAGCAACCCCACGATGTGTACTTCTATCAGTTTTCCATCCCTGTTGAAAACCATTGCATGATCGTAGTGAATCAATATTTTTTTTATCCCGGTTTCTATCGGGAAATTTTCAAATTTACTTTTAATTTTGTTCTTTAACAAAAATTCTTTAGCATAGAATTTAATTTGAGTCTCTTGGCTCAGTTTTTCTAAAACTTTTTCTAATGGGGTGTCATTTAGGTTAGCTGATAGCCTGCCTCCCTTAATATCGAGCTGATACAGTTTGGTTTGTTTTGCGAATGATGGGGTAAATAGAAAGCATGTACTGATCAAAATCATTACTAAAAGTGTAAATAAAAACTTATAAGAGTTCATTGTTATGTCCTTTTGTTTGTTTAGTAGTGTATCAAAGTTGGATCGATCTCCGTTGTGGCGGGATCAAGACTGATGTAATCCCTGCACATGAAATCATCAATCCGCCTAAATCTTGAAATAGATCAAAGGTTTAAAAACAACATATGGTTCAATGGAATATTCGGGGATTTTAATTAAATATGTTTGCGGATATGATCTCATCCCTTTCGACATTATATTTGTAAATCCTGATCCATGTATTTGAAGTAAAGTCGTATTCATAAATTCCATACGCGGTCCCAAAATCGACTGCCAGTTTATCCGAGAATCCGGTCATCTTTTTGATGGCCACGCCCTTATAAATTCGTGTCCAGGTGTCGGCAGTATGATCATAGGCATAAAGCCCATGGGTTGTTCCAAAATCGACTGCCAGCTTCCCATCGAATTCTACTATTTTTTCGATTGGGACACCTTTGTAAATCCGGATCCAGGTGTCCGCGTTAAAATCGTAAAGATAAAGGCCGTATGCCGTTCCAAAGTCAAAAGCGACCATGTCACCCAATGGAACCACTTTTTCAACATCAATACCTTTGTAAAAACGGCTCCATATCCCGCCCTGATACTCATATACTCCCAAATCCTTAAAATCGACCACAAGCCTTCCACCGACACTGATGACTTCATCCCTCGTGCTGGAGTACTTGTAAATACGCTCCCATGTGTCCAGGTTGTAGTCGTATTCATAGATACCGTAGGTGTTTCCAAAGTCGATGACAAGGTTGTCATTGAAGTCGGTCATTTTTTCGATATTCACGCCTTTGTAAACCCTTGACCAGATTCCGGAATCATAAACATAAAGCCCAAAGGCTGTTCCCAGATCCATGGCAAGCTGTGTATTGAATGAACAGAGCTTTTCAGGATCGACTCCATTGTATATCCTGGTCCAATCCGTGGAATTGTAAACCCATGCACCGCTTGTTTTGAAGTCTACTGCAAGCTCATCATTAATCATTATCGATTCTAATAACCCTGTATGAACCGCATTGTGCATCATCATGGGCCAATCCATTTTTCTGCTCCCCGGATAATTTCCTTTAAAATCATAAACATAAAAAGGAGTTGGCGTTTCACCATCCCACATCCCGAATGCGGCCAGATCAAGATCATTATCACCATCAATATCACCTAAGGCCGGGATAGAAAAATATTCGATGTCAATCTGTTTGGGGTATCCGGGTGATAGAGACCCATCATTTTTAAATACAAATATGTATGGCAGTGAATTATAGCTGTCGTACGCGGAAACAATGACTTCCTGTTCAGCATCATCATCAAAGTTTGCGATTACAGCACCATATGTATACGCCGGGTTGGTAAAAGAAAACTCGTAAGGCCAGCTCCCAAAAGTTGAACCATCACCCTTTAATACCCAGACTTTGCTGGGTGATAATCCTGTTCCACCAGCAGACAATACGATTTCAGGAATATTGTCGCCATCCAGATCACCGAGAGCTGGAATACCATAGCCAAGTTTTTCCGAAGAACCGGTAATCGGCCAGCCGGTAATTACTGTTCCGTCTCCTTCAAAAGCAAACAATCCGGCATCTGCATTAACAACAATTTCAAGCTTACCATCCCCATCAATGTCACCAATGACAGGTGGATAAAGAGTCCCTTTTACGTTAACCGGCCAATTGCCTGCAACAGAGCTTCCATCCATATGAAAAGCATAAACATTTCCCCTTATCTCAACACCGGATACGCCACTTTCTGCGAAAACAATATCAACTTCTCCATCACCATCAATATCACCCACAGCAGGAGTCGTTAAGTTTTGACTGTTATCCGCGCTGACTGGCCAGTTCGGGAGCGTATTACCGTTATGGTACCAGGCGCACATTTCAGACCGCTCATTCCCCACGAGAATTTCAAGGGTACCGTTTTCATCCAGATCGGCCAGTGTCGGAGCATCCGAGATGTAATTGATTTCATTGTTGAAAGCCGCGCCCGATCCTTTGGGCCAGTCACCGGGAAATGACGAGCCGTCATGCCGGAGGATAAACAGCTTTTCATCCTGATACGGTGCGTTGGTGCCGACAACGATTTCCTTGTACCCGTTGCCGTTCAGATCCCCCACCGCGGGTGTGAGGGCCTGCTCCCCGATATATATTGGCCAGCCTGCTGCGGGGGTCCCATCATGGTGCCAGACATAGACCAGTCCTTCATAGGAGCTGGCAATGACTTCCAGGTCGCCGTCGTTGTCAATATCCGCGATCACCGGACTGTCTACATAACTCGAACTGCCCGCAAGGGTTTCCTGGGGCCAGCCCAGCTGCAGCAGGTTGATGATATCGACGGTAATGCTGTGAACCGCATACCCCATTGAATTGTTCAGCGCGATGAGCTGGATCGTATAGATTCCATCAGAAAATCCCGAATAATCCCACTGCCCCAGTGTGCCGTTGATCACCTCTCCGGTGCCCCCCTGGGGCAGAGTGATTCCGGTTTCCGTCCACTCCGTTGGATTTTCACCCTCTCCGACCTGAATGACATACTGCATAAAATCGTTGGCCGCGGCGGTTCCCTTAATCACAAACAGTTTTTCGATCTGCTCGGACTTTTCAGCGGTTTTGATTCTTGCAAGGACGCGCGTCTGTGAACCAGCAGACAAGGATTTTTGGATATTGACACGGCCGAATCCATAGGATTCGTCATGCCCGGGATTCCCCAGATCATCCGTGCCCAGATAAATCGCGCGTTTCACATCGTCCGCGGTAAAAGACGGGTTCTGCTTGAGGATCAGGCCTGCAAGCCCCGCGACATAGGGTGCCGCCATTGAAGTTCCCTGAATCGACAGGTAGCCTGACGGATCGCTGATGGTGCCCACAGCGGGAACGGTGCTCAATATCATTGTATCCTTGCCGCTGTCTCCGCCGGGCGCCGCCACGTCGATCCAATAACCGAAATTGGAGTAATAGGCAATAGTGTCATCGTCGGCGGTCGCGGAAACGGAAATTACGTTTTCATTGCCGGCGGGAAAGGATAGGGCGCTTGAACTGCTGTTTCCGGCGGACGCAATCAAAACGACCCCGTTTGAGGCCGCAAAATCGATGGCATCGGACATGATCTGTGAGAAGGGGCCGCCGAAGCTCATGCTGAGCACGTCCGCGGAGTTTGTCACCGCGTAGTCAATGGCGTTGGCAATATCATCATTTTCCAGTGATCCGACTTCACCGTAAACCGGATGGATGATGCTGAAACCCGCCCTGACCGGCATGAGAGAGGCGTTGTAGGCCACTCCGCTGATTCCGATACTGTTGTTCCCTTTGCCGGCGGCGATACCGGCGCAGTGTGTTCCATGACCGTTATAATCCGAAGGGTCGCTGTCCGCGACGGAATAGTCTTCACCGGTCACAAGTCCGTATCCGGCGTCGACATACGCGCTTGTATTGATATCCACAAAATCGTACCCGGTGACCAGATTTGCGGTCAGGTCTTCATGCCCCGGGTCGATACCGGTGTCGATAATCGCGATAATGGTACCCGGGTCTCCGGTTTCAATATCCCACCCGGATTCCGCCTGGGTCGTCTGGTGCGCCCATTGTTCGGAATACCGGGGATCATCGGGAACCAGTGTGGTGAAGTAGAGATAATTGGGTTCCGCGTATTCAATATCCCGATCGTTTCTTAATTGAGAACAGAGCTCAAGCGGATTTTTATCGGTTTTTAAGACATAAACGGGGAAAAGATCGCTGTTTCCCGTTTTGACCGGTTTTTTTAATTGGGCTGCAAAGTCATTTTGAGACAGATTTTTGAGTTTAAGCCGGTTATGCAGCTGCTTAAACGCAGGGGCCGGATCCTTTAGGGCGTACCGATTTTTCAGCCGTGAAAGAATCGTCTCATTGGCGGTCATCCGTGTTGAATACGTCTGGTTAAAGAGTATTTCATTGGGTTGATGCTCTTTGAGCTTAATAATGACTTCATTTTTGGTAAAACTGACATTTTTGGACGCCTTCAGCGAATGATCCGGTATCGATCCTTTGGATGAGGCCCCGCATGGGGAATATGAAACCAGTATACATAGCATTAAAATACGTATAAGGACCTTATTTACTCTTACAAACAAAGTCGATTTCATGTTTTTCTCCTTGTCTGGTTTTTAAACTACCGACTTGCCGTTAAAACGGTTTGATTGCGTAACGGATCATTCACTCCGCACACCCGAGCCTTTGATTGAAAAACTCCACGATCCTTTTGATATTTTACTGTAATGATGATACGTCATTTACAAAAGATTTTACTCGGGTTCAAACAATTTAATGCGAAAAACCGGCATTAATTCAATACATTCGCGGATACGATTTCATCCCTTTCGGACGTGTATTTATAAATCCGGTTCCAGGAGCCGGATGTAAAATCGAATTCATAGATGCCGTAAGCCGTACCGAAATCAACGGCCAGCTTGTTTGAAAACCCGGTCATCTTTTCGATGGCCACGCCTTTGTAGATGCGAGTCCAGATGTCGAAGGCCGGATCATAGGTGTAAAGACCGTGCGCGGTTCCAAAATCGACGGCCAGTTTTCCGTCAAATTCCGTCATTTTGACGATGGCAGCGCCTTTGTATATCCTTTCCCAGGTATCGGCTGTAAAGTCATACAGGTACAACCCGTATGCCGTTCCAAAATCGACAGCCAGTTTATCGCCGAAGGGTACCACCTTTTCCACATCGATGCCCTTGTAAAACCGGTTCCATGTTCCGCCCTCATATGCGTATACACCCAGAGTTTTAAAGTCGACCACAAGCCTGCTCCCGACCTCAATCACTTCGTCACGGGGGTTGGAATACTTGTAGAAGCGTTCCCAGCTGTCGAGGTTATAGTCGTAATTGTAAATGCCGTAAGCGGTTCCGAAGTCTACGGCAAGACCGGAACTAAAGCCCGTCAATTTTTCGATGGGAACGCCTTTGTAAATTCGGGACAGCACGCCCTGATCGTAGGCATAGAGACCGGTGGCGGTGCCGAAATCGATGGCGAGCTGAGAGGCGAACGCGCAGAGTTTTTCCGGATCGAGTCCCTGATAGATCCTCTGCCAGTTCCCTGCATCGTAAGCCCAGATACCTGCCGATTTAAAATCAACGGATAGTTCGTCAAAGCTGTTCCGGTTTTTGGTCTCGGTGTTGCCGGTCGAGCGGCCGTCATGCCCGTCCATGGGCCACGGGCTTGAGGCAGGCCCGCCGGACCCGGTGTTGATCGCGAGCAGTTTACCGTTCGGAAAAAGACTGGTGCTTCCCCGGGTACCGATGTAAATGGATCCATTCATGGATAATATCGGACTCGTCAGGTATGTACCATAGTATCCTGTATCATATTCCCATTTAATGGTTCCGTCCGGATTTATCGCTGTGATAACGGGTTTAAAGGAATCCGAGTGGCTGATATAGATCGTTCCGTCCGTATCTATTCCTGGTGCGGTATAAGGTGCCGCACTTAGATCTGTTTGCCATTTGAGGGTGCCGTCCGGATCAAAAGCGTATAGGTCGAATGCTTGAGCATATATGGTGCCGTCACTCCCAACGGCAGCAGGCCCGTTGGCACGCCAATCCAATCCATATGACCATTTCACGGTTCCGTCCGGGTTAAACGCATAAAATCGGCCGAGGTTGCTGCCTATATATACCGTACCATCAGCGTCTATGATTGGGGATGTATAGGGGCGTGAATCATCTGCACTCATATTAAACATCCATTTCTGGCTACCGTCGGGATTAAAGGCATAGATGTTATCGTTCCATGATTTGACGTAAATCGTTCCATCGGAAGCCACGGCCGGTGAAGAAATCTTCGTGCTGTCTGTTTCGGTGATTGCTTCCCATTTGATGGTGCCGTCGGGATTAACGGCCACGAGCATCCTGCCTGACGGTACATAAATCGTCCCGTCGCCGGCAAGTGCCATGGAATCGCCTGGCCAACCGCCGGAGTAAATGGCGCTGTCCCACTTTATGGTGCCGTCCGGGTTAAAGCAATAAAGCCGTCTGCCTGAAGATGAAGCCAAAACATAAATGTTTCCGGAGTTGTCGATCAATGGACGGGTAGAAGTCCCGCTTCCGATTTCATGTGTCCACTTTATGGAACGATCCGGGTTTACTGCGTACAATGGGCCAACCGATGATGCAAAATAAATGGTTCCATCCGGGCCGATACTGGGTGTGGATATATCATCTGTAGCAGTAAACTCCCATTGAAGAGAGCACGGCCCGCCGGGATAATAGATGGGATCGTTCGGGTCTGTGTGAGAGATATATTCTTCCAGGTTGGTCCCGCCGTCATTATCAGGATCCTGACCCGCGTCACCGGCATCCACCGGGTTCAGGGCATGTGCCACTTCCCAGCCGTCGGGCATACCATCTTGATCCGTGTCGATCTGGTTCGGGTTGGACTGATGCGTTAGAACCTCTTCGCCGTCGGTCAAACCGTCATTGTCAGTGTCCGCGTTTAAGGGATCGGTGAGGTACGTGTTGATTTCATCATAATCGGTTAGGCCGTCATCATCCGTATCCGGCTTTGCGGGGTCGGTATGGTACGTATTGACTTCGTCATTATCATTCAGACCGTCTCCGTCACTGTCTGCTGCTGTCGGATCGCTTCCGGCCTGAAACTCCGCGAGATTGTTCAAGCCGTCTGAGTCCAGGTCGCCCGCGGCATCCGAATCGTCCAAAGGATTCAGACCATATTGAACCTCCCATCCGTCTTCCATGCTGTCATCGTCGGAATCCGTATCATTTGGATTCAAACCGTTTGAAATTTCATAACCGTCATTGAGCCCGTCTCCATCCGTATCAGCTTGTAGGGGGTTCGTATTGTACTGATATTCCTGCGCGTTTGACAATCCATCCCCATCATTATCCAGGGCCGCGTCATCCGGATCATTTGGATCCAGACCGTATTGTATTTCCCATCCATCCGGCATGGTATCATCGTCGGTGTCGCTGTCGCGGGGATCGGTACCGAACATAAACTCGTCGATATTCATAAGGTCGTCTGAGTCATGATCCATCCAGGCGTCATCCGGATTTACCGGGTTCAAATTATATGTTACTTCCCATCCGTCCGGCATGAGGTCCATGTCCGAATCCATATCGTGAGGGTTGGTTCCATTTTGATATTCCTGCAGGTTATTCAGCCCGTCGCCCTCCATATCCCATTGGGCGTCATCCGGATAAAACGGGTCCAAACCGTAATTGATTTCCCAGTCGTCCGGCATGCCGTCATTGTCACTGTCTATGATTGACTGCCCGGCCGTCCCCTTAAAGGCAAACACAGCTCCGGAATAAATACCGAATGGCCCATCAAGAAGGTCTGCGCCGACGAGGATATCATTAATACCGTCATCGTCCACGTCAACGGAAGTGTTAACGCATATACCAAAGCGGCTGTTTTCCGCGGGCCCGTCAAAGCTGTCTAATATCAATCCGTTAAGTCCCGATATCAGGTCGACACGGCCGCGTGTACCGGGCAGGGGTAAAACTTCCGCATCCGGTCTGCCAAGCAGAAGATCGGTCTTGCCATCGTTATTGACATCTCCGGCCACCGCAAGGTCGATGGTTTCAGGAATCTCATAGGGTCCAAACGTAATTGGAAGTGTTCCAATAACCTGTCCATTGACACCGGATAATATTTGAACTTCACCGGGGCTTGCGACCTGTGAAATATCATTGATCGTGTCGCCATCAAAATCACCGATTCCGATAAACCTGTTTCCGACATGTTGATAGTCCGCCGTACCCTGCGCGAATGATTGCCAGACATTTGTTTGGCTTTCGTAGACCATTATTTCACCGTTTTCGGTGTACCCGCCCGTATTGACACCGGGGGCGCCGACAAGTGCCTCAGGCACTCCATCCCCGGTCAAATCTTCGGCTGCCACCCACCAGCCCGTCCACTGATTCTGGTTCGTTCCGGTCCAGGAGGAGATGATGGCTCCGGAATCTCCGGAAAAGATATACGCGGCACCGGCACCATTCATACCCTGCGGTGTTGACTGGGGAGCGCCTGCAATAAAATCGGTTCGATTGTCATTGTCGATATCCCCGATACTTGCCAGGCTTAAACCGAATTCCGTGGTGTCCGGAGGGGCAAGGATCACATTCAATAACTGTCTATCCGCTCCTGAGTAAAGGTAAATTCTGCCATTCCCGCCCGTCATACCCGGGGCGCCGATAATGTAATCTTCCTTTCCGTCAAAATTAAAATCATCGGCACACGCCAAAGCAAAACCAAAGGTGTCATTATCCTGTTCGCCTGAAAAGGTGTGGATCAGAGTTCCGTCTACGCCGGAAACAAGGTAAACCTTACCATTATAGGTATAGCCATTGGAGCTGGCAAAGGGGGCTCCCACGAGAAAATCATCATATCCATCATTATTTGCATCTCCGGCTCTTATGATCGAAGTTCCGGCATTTTCATAATCCGATTGGCCGTAAAATGTATAGAGCGGCGTCTGCGCTGATGAGACAGACACACTCAACCACATCAAAAAGCAAATGATTGATCCGAATAATTTTAATGTGTGATGGTAGTCATACGATCTGGTTTTCATGTCGGCTCCTTTTGCATTATTTTTTACTATTTATTTTATTTGGCGCACTGAATTTTGAAAAAGTTAACAGGGATTATAGTCAATAATTAATCATTTATATGTATGGTATATTTACGGTATGGTTACGGATACCATCTCATCCCTGTCGACCGGGTAATTATATATCCTGATCCATGTATTGGAAGTAAAGTCGTATTCATAAATTCCATATGCGGTCCCAAAATCGACCGCCAGCTTATCCGCGAACCCGGTCATTTTTTCCACGGCCACGCCCCTATAAATCCGGGTCCATGTATCGGTATCATACTCGTAAGCAAAAAGCCCTTGAGCTGCCCCAAAATCAACGGCCAGCTTTCCATCGAATTCTACGATTTTTTCTATGGGGACACCTTTATAGATCCGGGTCCAGGTATCCGTATTAAAATCGTAAAGATACAGGCCGTATGCTGTTCCAAAGTCAACCGCCAGCATGTCGCCAAACGGTACCACTTTTTCAACATCAATACCTTTATAAAACCGGGTCCATGTCCCGCCCTCATACGCGTATATCCCCGAGGTTTTAAAATCGGCCACGAGCCTTGATCCGACGGAGACCACTTCATCTCTTTGGCTGGAATACCTGTAAATACGTTCCCAGGTATCCAGACCATAATCATAATTGTAGATGCCGTAAGCGGTTCCAAAATCGACGGCCAGGTTGTTGTTAAAGTCCGTCAATTTTTCGATGGGAACGCCTTTGTAAATTCTGGACAGCACGTCCTGATCGTATACATAGAGACCGGTGGCGGTGCCGAAATCGATGGCGAGCTGAGAGGCGAACGCGCAGAGTTTTTCAGGATCGATTCCCCTGTAAATTCTGGACCAGGTGCCGGAATTGTATACCCAGATACCATCTGTTTTAAAATCCACAGACAAACCGCTGTTGGGATTCCAGCCGGCAAGCCGTGCCATCATCCACCAGACGGCCCTGCCTTTCAGGACACAGTTTAATGTTTCTCCATTTGCGGCAGATCCCGAATGGGCACATGAACCACACCCGCTGTATCCTGAAACATTTGCCCCGGTGGTTAACTGTTCCAGTTCTGAACCTGTATTCGCGGCACACCATTCAATACCCCAATTGCCGTCTCTTCCGGATGTAATGGTATAATCCAAATCATCCCACATGGGCCTGTCATAGTAGTAGATCCCGTCAGGATCATAACTTTCAATATCAGCAAAATCGAATAATATCCTGTTGTTATCAATGCAGTGCTGTCTTATCTGCTGATTGGCAGAAAAAATAAATCCGCCTTCACCCTGGCCCTCTGCGTGACCGGTCATAAAAACAAATTTAACCGGATAATCAGCGGCCCTCGAATTGGTGCCGCCTTCACTGTATTCTGATATCAGCAGTTCCATGTGATAAAGATAGCGATCAATATTATGTCCGTTGATACTGCACCAGGACCAGATTATTACGTTAATATGATTATTATCCGGATTATCCAAAAGATTTCTGGTGGCCGTGACCCATGGAGTCACTCCATTACCATCAATCGTATCACCCTGGCTTAAGTCCGCGCAGCCGGGAATACCATAATCATCCAGATCCAATGCTCCCGGACGTGTTCCGGAATCATCCCAATCATATCTGCTGCTAAATGGAGGAAAATCTCTAAGCGTATTCATTCCGGTGATAAGCTGGCTTCCATGGGAAGTGTGCTGATAGGCGATATGAAGATCGGTTTTGGCCTGGTCAATCCATGCCGCCGGTATGCGGAAAAGGTCTGTACAGGTGTGATCAATAACTATCGGATTTTGTGCCAGTAGATAACCGGGTGAAACGGTAATTAAAACAGTAAAAAGCAGCAATATTAATTTTATTTTAAATAATGTATATTTCATCTCTCTTATGAGCTCCTTTGACAGAATTCATTAACTTTGACGGTCTCGTAAAAAGTCCAACTTCTGCGTTGTGCTGCATTTTGCAATGATTCAACTTACGAT